>NZ_JNLQ01000002.1:2723121-3025690 GCF_000703165.1 Butyrivibrio sp. AE3004 | reverse complement strand
TTGCTGTTGTGGTGGTTTTACCATGTGTTCCGGCAACGGCAACAGGCAGGTAATAGTGCTTCATGATCTGTCCAAGAAGTTCAGCTCTTGTAAGCATCGGAATGCCGAGCTTTTTTGCTTTTGCAAATTCAGGATTATCAGGATGAATGGCAGCTGTATATACTACAAGGTCCGGAAGAGATGAATCATTGATGTTTTTTTCACCTTGTCCAATGAAAACTTTAATTCCGGCTTTTTCAAGGGCTTGTGTAGCTTCGGATTCGGCACGGTCTGAACCGCTTATTTTAAAGCCTCTGTCAGCCAGTACCATGGCAAGGCCACTCATGGAAATGCCTCCGATACCGATGAAATATACATTTATGGGATTATCAAAATTAATCTGATACATATGCATCCTTTCTTACTTTTTCAAGTAAAAACAGTAATTATTAATATCTTAAAGATACTACTTACAAATTATGATGTCAAAAAATGAAAAAACCTACAAAAGCTTAGAAAAAAAGCGGACTATTTTTGTAAATACATTCACTTTAAATATTTAATGTGATATACTTTTAATGGTGGTTTATGTGGGGGATTTTTTAAATCTGCCATTAATAACCGGGAACTATATTTTTTATATGACAACGAGGTCTTAACATGATAAAAAAAGAGATGATTGCCATGTTGTTAGCCGGTGGTCAGGGCAGCAGACTGGGCGTTCTGACGGCAAAAATGGCAAAACCAGCAGTTTCATTTGGCGGTAAATACCGCATCATCGATTTTCCACTCAGTAACTGCATTAATTCAGGAGTAGATACGGTGGGTGTGCTTACACAGTACAGACCGCTGCGTCTTAATTCGCACATCGGAATCGGTATTCCGTGGGATCTTGACCGTAATATCGGTGGAGTATCCATTTTGCCTCCTTATGAAAAAAGTGCAAACAGCGAGTGGTACACCGGTACAGCAAATGCTATTTTCCAGAACCTTGAGTATATGGAGAATTACCATCCTGACTATGTGCTTATCCTTTCGGGTGACCATATATATAAGATGGATTATGAGACAATGCTTGACTTCCATAAAGCTAACGGAGCAGATGTTACTATCGCAGTTATGCCTGTACCGATAGAAGAGGCAAGCAGATTCGGAATAATGATCACTGATGAGGAGAGAAAGATTGTTGACTTCGAGGAGAAGCCTGAGAAGCCACGCTCAAATCTTGCATCTATGGGTATTTATATCTTTTCATGGGAAGCACTGAAGGAAGCTCTCATCACCAATCAGGATCAGCCGGGACTTGATTTCGGTAAGCATATTATTCCTTATTGCAAGGATAAAGGTCAGTCACTTTATGCATATGAATTTGACGGCTACTGGAAGGATGTAGGAACACTTACATCATACTGGGAAGCAAACATGGAACTTATCGATATCGTTCCTGAGTTCAACCTTTACGAGGAGTATTGGAAAATCTACACAAGGAATGAAATTCAGCCGCCTCAGTATCTTGGACCCGAGAGCTCAACTTCAAGAAGCATCATTGGTGAAGGATCTGAAATCTACGGTGAGGTTCACAATTCCGTAATAGGATGTGGCGTTAAGATTGGAAAAGGTACTGTTGTAAGCCATTCAATCATAATGAACGGAACAGAGATCGGTGAGAATTGTAATGTGGAGAAGGCTGTAATTGCCGAGCATGTTAAGATTGGAAACAATGTTAAGCTTGGTGAGGGAGAGGAAGTTCAGAACGAGACCAAACCCGGAATTTACAGAGACGGAATCGTAACTATCGGAGAAAAGTCAGTTGTTCCAAGCAACGTAAGCGTTGGTAAGAACACGATGATATCCGGTGTAACTACCGAAAAGGACTATCCGGATGGAGTTTTGGATAGCGGAAGAACATTAGATAAGGCAGGTGATAGGTAGTGAGAGCGATTGGAATTATTCTTGCCGGTGGTGGCAGTAATCGCATGCATGAGCTTTCAAAGAACAGGGCAGTGTGCGCGATGCCGGTTGCCGGATTTTACAGAAGTATTGATTTTGCACTGAGTAATATGACAAACTCCCACATTCAGACAGTGGCAGTTTTTACACAGTATAATGCCGGAAGTTTAAATACCCATTTGTCTTCATCAAAGTGGTGGGATTTTGGACGTAAGCAGGGAGGATTATATGTTTTCACTCCTGCGGCTAAAGCTAACGGTAATTTATGGTACAGAGGAACAGCAGATGCCATTGCGCAGAATCTCAGCTTTTTGAAGAGCTGTCACGAACCGTATGTTGTGATCACATCCGGTGACTGCGTATACAAAATGGACTATAACAAGCTGCTTGAGTACCATATTGAAAAACAGGCAGATATTACAGTTGTTTGCAAGGATGTTTCAGCAGACATTGATGCCGAGAGATTCGGAACAATCCGTATGAATGAGGAGAGCCGAATCGAGGAATTTGAGGAGAAACCTGTTGTTGCAAGGTCCAACACAATTTCATGCGGTATTTACGTGATCAGACGCAGACAATTAATAGAGCTGATTGAGAAGGCACAGACAGAAGAAAGATTCGACTTCGTTAGGGATATTCTTGTTCGTTATAAGGATATGAAGAGAATCTACGGATATAAATTAAAGACATATTGGAATAACATTGCTTCTGTTGAAGATTATTTCCGTACCAATATGGATTTCCTCAAGCCTGAGGTAAGAAACTATTTCTTTAATGAGTATCCCGGTGTTTATACAAAGGTTATTGATCTTCCGCCTGCAAAATATAATGTCGGAGTGAAGGTTTCAAACAGCCTTATCTCAAGCGGATGTATTATAAACGGTATGGTAGAGGATTCTGTTATTTTCAAGGGTGCTTTCATTGGAAATAATTGTTACATAAAGAATTCAATTATTCTTAATGATGTTTATATCGGCGACAATACTCATATTGAGAATTGTATTGTGGAAAGCCATGGTACTATCCAGGCAAACTCCTATTACAAGGGAGAAAATGATATAAAGATCGTAGTTGAGAATAACGAAAGATATGTAATCTGATCTGTTTGCAGGTCTGCTATGCAGACTGTGTTCATTATTTAATTTAAGGGGGATAAATTGGATGAATATTACAGATGTTCGTGTCAGAAAAGTAGCAAAGCAGGGAAAGATGCGTGCCATCGTTTCAATCACGCTGGATAATGAATTTGTTGTTCATGATATTAAGGTGATTGAGGGTGACAAGGGATTGTTCATTGCAATGCCCAGCAAAAAATCAGTAGATGGAGAGTATCGTGATATTGCACATCCGATCAACTCCGATACAAGAAGATTACTGCAGGAAACTATACTTAAGGCATATGATGAGGCTTCTGATGAAGTAATTGATTCCAGACCGGCTGCAGAACCTGCACCGACAGGAGTGGGAAGCTTATTCTAAGATTACGTCTGTGTTAAGCGAGAGCAGAACTTCCAATTAAATAGAAATATGTTAAAATGTGTGGGGTAACTATGACTGGTTAATCCACACATTTTTTATGGAGATATTTATGTATTTAATCGCAGGACTCGGCAATCCCGAGAAAAGATACAATGCCACAAGACATAATGTGGGTTTTGGAGTAATAGATGTTTTATCAGAAAAATATGATATAGATTTGACTGAGATGAAATTCAAGGGTATGTATGGAAAGGGAAGAATAGGAGATGAAAAGGTTATTCTTCTTAAACCGCTTACATATATGAACTTAAGTGGTGAGTCAATCAGACCTGTTGCTGATTATTTCAAGATTGATACGAAGACGGAGCTTATAGTTATATCGGATGATATTGATCTGGATCCCGGAAGGATCAGAGTACGTCCCGGTGGAAGTGCAGGTGGACATAACGGACTTAAGAATATTATTGCACAGCTTGGGCATGATGAGTTTTCAAGAGTAAGAGTAGGAGTTGGAAAAAAACCTCCGAGAATTGATCTTGCGGATTGGGTACTCGGTCATTTTGACAAAGAGGATACGGCCTATGTCATGGAAGCTATGGAACATGCTGCTGATGCAGTAAGGCTTATCATGGAAGAAGATGTAAATGCTGCTATGAATAAGTGGAATGGTGTTAAGCCTGATAAAGAGTAATTTGAATAATGACGATTCCAAGAATTTTTTGCTTTTTGTAATTATTTGCGGAGCGTAGACACTGTTAACAGATGTGTATTGGACAGATATTTTTTCTGGATGAGGATTAATATGAGAGCCATAGAAGCACCGCTCCAGGAACTGGAGGCATTTCAAAAACTAAACAAGTATCTTGAGAAGCCTTTTGCATGTGCGGAGGTTTCCGGCTGCATGGATTCGCAGAAACTTCATTTTATCAATGGTCTTGCGCAGGATTTTAAGTACCGTATTATTGTCACTTACAGTGATATCAGGGTGAAAGAGATATGCGAGGACTATAGATTTTACGATAGAAATGCCACAGTGTATCCGGCAAAGGATCTTATTTTTTACCAAGCAGACGTTCACTCAAACGAAATTGTAAGAGAACGTATAAAGTGTCTTCGTCGTTTGATTGAGGGGAGGCCTGTTACTGTAGTAACGACCTTTTCCAGTCTTATGACTCCGCAGATTCCTATAGACGTTATAAAGGATAATATCCTGAAGATAGACAAGAGAAAGCCGGTTGATGAGAGGAAAATTGCAAAGACACTTTCAAAAATCGGATACAACAGGGTTTATCAGGTCGGCGCACCCGGAGAATTCTCTGTACGAGGAGATATCATCGATGTGTTTGACCTGACTGAGGAAAACCCATACAGAATAGAGCTCTGGGGTGATGAGGTCGAAAATATTAGAAGCTTTGACATTATGACTCAGAGGTCAATTGATAAACTGGAATCAATTGAAATATATCCTGCTGCGGAAATTGTCCTTAGTGATGATGAAAAATCCAAAGGTTTGAAGAAAATGGAGAGCGAGGTAAAACTCGTGTATCAAAAGCTCAGGGATGAGTTTAAAACCGAGGCGGCACATCGTATAAAGTCATCTTTTGAGGAACTGAAGGAAGAACTTACCGAGCTTGAACTGGAAGTAAACCTTGAGAGCTATATAAGATATTTTTATGAAAATACGGTGACATTTCTGGAGCTGTTTCCTGCGGGAAAATCATGCATTTTTATAGATGAGCCCATGCATGTCTTGGAACATGCTTCTGCAGTGGAAAATGAGTTTCGAGAAAGTATGATACACAGATCTGAGAATGGATATGCACTTCCCTCACAGATGGACCTTTTGTATTCTGCTGAGGAATGCATAGCAAGGATGCACAGCACAAGAAGGGTTATGCTATCAGCACTTCGCGCACCGGAAGGGCTTAATAAGTTTGAACCTGAAGAACATGCAGAGGTGCATGCAAGGAGTATAGCCCCTTATAATAATAGCTTTGAATCACTTGTTCACGACCTGAAGGGTTTTATGAAAAACGGATATCGTGTACTGATCTTGTCAGGGTCACGTACAAGAGCAAAGCGTATAGTTGAGGATTTAAGAGACCAGAACGTTACCGCTTTTTATAGCGAGAATCCTATGCGTGAGCTCGAAGCCGGAGAAATAATGACCTATTATGGCAGGATTTTTAAAGGGTTTGAGTACACGGATCTGAAATTTGCGGTAATATCCGAGAGTGATATTTTCACGGAGCATAAAAAGAAAAAAAGAAAAAGATCCAAGTCAAAATACAGTGGTGAAAAGATTTCCGGCTTTTCAGACCTTACTGTCGGTGATTATGTGGTACATGAGGATCACGGTCTTGGCATATATAAGGGAATAGAAAAGATTGAAACCGACCATGTTGTAAGGGATTATATAAAGATAAGCTATGCGGATGGCGGAAATCTGTATGTACTTGCGACGGGACTTAATGTTATTCAGAAGTATGCGAGCGGAGATGCAGGGGCAGACGGGAAGAGCAGAAAGCCCAAACTGAATAAACTCGGAACGGGTGATTGGAAGCGTACTAAAAACAAGGTGAGATCGGCAGTTGAGGAAATTGCGGATGATCTTGTAGAGCTTTATGCAAAAAGGCAGAATAGCAGCGGATACCAGTTTAGCGCAGATACAGTATGGCAGCAGGAGTTTGAGGATGCCTTTCCGTTTGATGAGACTGAGGATCAGTTGTCTGCTATTGCCGATACTAAAAATGACATGGAATCCGCAAGGATTATGGATCGACTTGTGTGCGGAGATGTAGGTTTCGGAAAAACCGAGATAGCGATTCGTGCGGCATTTAAAGCTGTGCAGGATGGAAAGCAGGTTGCAATTCTGGTTCCTACGACTATTCTGGCACAACAGCACTATAATACCTTTACTGAGAGAATGAAGGATTTTCCGGTAAGGGTTGATATGATGTCCAGATTTCGTACGGCTTCAGAACAGAAAAAAACTGTAGAAGATTTGAGAAAAGGCCTTGTTGATGTTGTAATAGGAACACACAGACTTTTATCAAAGGATGTAACTTATAAGGATTTAGGACTCCTTGTTGTCGATGAGGAGCAGAGATTTGGGGTTACTCATAAGGAAAAAATAAAGAAACTTAAAGAAAATGTGGATGTGCTTACTTTGTCGGCAACTCCCATTCCGAGAACGCTTCATATGTCTTTGGTTGGTATAAGAGATATGAGTGTACTTGAAGAAGCACCTATGGACAGACAGCCTATTCAGACATTTGTCTGTGAATATAATGATGAAATGGTAAGAGAAGCCATTTCCAGAGAGGTGGCAAGAGGCGGTCAGGTGTATTATGTTTACAACAGAGTCAATGACATTGCTGATGTGGCTGCCAGAATACAGAAGCTTGTTCCTGAGGTGAATGTGTCATTTGCACATGGTCAGATGAAGGAGTCTGAGCTTGAAAAAATAATGTATGATTTTATCGACGGCGAGATAAATGTACTTGTTTCCACAACTATCATAGAAACAGGTCTGGATATATCAAACGCGAATACGATGATAATTCATGACTCCGATCAAATGGGACTTTCACAGCTCTATCAGCTTAGAGGCCGTGTCGGAAGATCTAACAGAACAGCGTATGCTTTTTTGATGTACAAAAGAAATAAGATGTTGCGTGAAGTTGCAGAAAAGAGGCTGTCTGCGATCAGGGAGTTTACAGATCTTGGTTCAGGCTTTAAGATAGCAATGCGTGACCTTGAAATAAGAGGTGCGGGTAACCTTTTGGGAAAAAGTCAGTCAGGGCACATGGCTTCTGTAGGGTACGATCTGTACTGCAAGATGCTTGGAGAAGCAGTCAGAAGGAAAAAAGGTGAAGAGACTGATGCACTTCTTGAGGATTTTTCAACAAGCGTTGATATAGATGTTGATGCATTTATTCCGAGTGACTATATTGTTAACGAGGAACAGAAGCTTGAGATATATAAGCGTATAGCCGGCATAGAAAATGAAGGCGACCGTGATGATATGAGAGACGAGCTTAGAGATCGCTTTGGAGAACTGCCCGAGTCTGTCGATAACCTGATAAGAATATCTCTTGTCCGGGAGAAAGCGCATAAACTTTATATTCTGGAAATAAAAGGCGGAAATGGTGAGGTTGCCATTAAAATGAACAACAATGCCAGGCTTAAAGCAGAAAAAATACCTGAATTTATAAGGGCATGTGATGAGAAAATCAGCTTCAGGCCTGCCTCATATCCATTGTTTTTATATAAATATAATAAGGATAATAATCAGACAAAAGCAGAAAGACAACTTCTTCAGGATGTTGAAGAGATAGTGGAGAAGATGGAAGTTTTGGCAGGGGAAGGACAAGATGGAAGAGATTCAGATCGTAAATGAAAAATACATAACACAGCTTCGTGAGCGTGTGGAAAGAAAACTCGGTGAGAGCCAGGGAGCATGCGCACCGCTTGACAGTGCACTCAGAAATGTAAGACAGCCGATAACAAATCCCAAGGTGGTTTATCAGGGCGAGCCCGGTGCATACAGTGAGATGGCTGCGATAGATTTTTTTGGAAAAGATGTAAAAAGTGAAGGCCTTCTTCACTTTGAGGATACCTTTGAAGCAATAAAGAAGGGCGATGCGGATTATGCTGTTCTTCCTATAGAGAATTCTTCAACAGGTGCAATAAGACAGGTGTACGATCTGCTTGCCCAATACGAATGCTATATGGTTGGCGAAACTACTGTCAGAGTAAGGCATAATCTCATGGTCCTTCCTGATGCTGATATTTCTGATATAAAGACAGTCTTTTCTCATGAACAGGGAATTTTTCAATGTGAGCAGTTTTTGAATGAACACAGGGAGTGGGTAAGAGTTCCTCAGGCTGATACTGCGGGAAGTGCAAGAATGGTTGCAGAACTAGGTGACAAAAGCAAGGCGGCAATCTGCTCATCAAGAGCGGCGGAAATATATGGACTAAAGATTATAAAAGAAGGCATAAATACCAACAGAACGAATACTACAAGATTTGTGGTAGTATCACCTATGATGGAGCTTAGAGAAGGCAGGGATAAGATTTGCATAAGCTTCAGAACGGAACATAAAGCAGGTGCACTTCATGAGGCACTTACAGTGTTTAGAATCTACGGACTCAATTTGGTAAGACTTGAGTCGCGCCCTATCCCTGAGCAGAAATGGCAATATATGTTTTTTGCCGAATTTACCGGAGACCTTACGGTTGAAGGCATGAATCGCGTAATTGAGGCACTTATGTGCACTGTCAGTGATATCAGAATTTTTGGAAACTTCGTTGAGAATCTTGAATAAATTTTTAAATAAGGAAATCATCATATGTGTGGAATAGCAGGATTACTAAAGTTTCGTGGTGATGTAGGTGCCAACATCAAAAAAATGAATGAACGTATGGTTCACAGAGGACCTGATGATGAAGGCATATATATAAGTGAAAATAGAGAAGTTGCACTTGGACACAGACGTCTTTCCATTGTCGATCTTTCAAAAAACGGTGCACAGCCGATGACAAGTCATTCCGGAAGACTTGTTATGGTATATAACGGAGAAATCTACAACAATAAAGATGTTAAAGACAAGTTAATTAATGATGGCTATGCTAAGGCCGCTGATTTTAAAGGAACCTCGGATACAGAAGTGCTTCTTGAAGCTATCGAGTATTACGGAATAAAGGAAGCTTTGTCATTAAGTAAGGGAATGTTTGGAATTGCCGTATACGACACTAAAGAGCAGACCGTAACTCTTGCAAGAGACAGAGTTGGCGAGAAGCCGCTTTATTATGGTACAGTATCGGAATCATTTGCTTTTGCATCAGATATTGGATGCCTTCGCGTGATTGATGGTTTTGATAATGCCATAAATACAGATGTACTGGATATATATTTCACGGAAGGGTATATTCCTGCACCATATACAATTTATGAGAATATAAAAAAGCTGGAAGCAGGAACAATTCTTACAATTGAGCTAAACACTTTAAAGACCACAGAAACCGTTTACTGGTCCATGAAGGATGCTGCAAAGCGAGGTCAGGACAATCCGTTTACAGGGTCAGGAAAGGAAGCAGCTGATGAACTCGAGAGGCTTTTGAAGGCTTCAATAAAGGATCAGATGGTTGCGGATGTTCCTGTAGGTGCTTTTTTATCGGCGGGAATTGATTCAAGCACAATTGTGGCACTTATGCAGGAGCTTATGCCGGGCAAGGTAAGAACCTTTACTATCGGCATGGAGGACAAGGCATATAATGAAGCTGTTTATGCAGCCGAAATAGCAAAGCATCTGGGGACGGAACATACAGAATTATACATAACCGAAAAGGATGCGAAAGAGGTTATACCAAAGCTTTCGCATATGTTTGCAGAGCCGTTTGCCGATTCTTCACAGATTCCTACATATCTGGTCAGTAAGATGACCAGAGATCATGTGACTGTATCACTTAGCGGAGATGGCGGAGATGAACTGTTCTGCGGATATACTTCATACGAGTCTATAAGCAGAATATGGGGAAAGATGCATGGCATTCCCTATCCTGTAAGGAAGGCTGCCAGTGCACTGGTACTTGGGTCACCTCTTTCCAAAAAGGAAATCTACAGGATAAAAGGGACTCTGCTTGGCGCAGAGGGACCTGTTGACCTTCACCGAATGGAGCATGAGACAGATCCTCTTACTAAAAAAATCGCTTTAAAAAGAGGAAAACTTCCATATAAATATACTGAATTGGATAACGGATTTTTGAATGAAGTAAATCATGAGACAATGCTTATGGATATGCTTGTTTATCATCCGGACGACATACTGGTCAAAGTGGACAGGACAGCCATGGCTGTATCGCTTGAAACGAGAGTACCCATGCTTGATAAAGATGTTGTTGAATTTGCATGGAGTCTTCCAATCGGATATTTGAGAGATGAGAAAGTCGGAAAGCTTGTGCTCAGAGATGTTCTTTATCGTTATGTTCCGAAAGAAATGATGGAACGTCCCAAAAAGGGCTTTTCCATTCCGATAGAGAAATGGCTACTGGAAGATGATCTTAGAGATTGGGCAGAGGGTCTTTTAGATAAAGAAAAGATAAGGCAGCAGGGAATACTTGACCCTGATGTTGTGGAAAAAATCTGGAAAGATTTTACCGAGAACGGAATATATCGAATACAAATATGGTATATTCTTATGTTCCAACAGTGGTATGAAGAGGAATTTAAATGATAGGTGCTGAGTTTATTAAGGGCTATGGACTTGGAAATCAGCTTTTTTTCTATGTGGCTACAAGATGCCTTGCAGAAGAAAAAGGCGTGCCCTTTGGATTTGTTAATCCCGGACAAGTGGGAAACGTATTTCATTCCAACAAGGGGATGTATTTTATGGATATTGACCTTGGGGTGGAAATTCCCAGGGAAGATATGAGCAAATTCGAAATTTTTCATGAGCAGGATGACAGGCTTTATATGGGGAATTCTGTTCATGATATGACAAACGGATGCTATATATCCGGAGCGGACCCCAAATTCTTTGAAGTCGGAGATAATACTCTGATTTACGGGAATCTTCAGGACCAGTCGTACTTTGAAAAATATAGGGACAGAATAAAGGACTGGCTACATGTAAAAGAAGAAGCCGAGTCTTACGAATATACAGCAGATGACCTTTGCATAATCAATATGAGGGGCGGTGAGTATGCAAATGCTCCCGAACTTTTTCTTGATCGAAGTTATTGGCTAAATGCTATAAGGAATATGAAAAAGCTTAATCCGAATATGAGATTTATGGTAGTTACAGAGGATGAAGAAGCTGCCAGAAAGGTTCTTCCTGAGTATGAGTGCCATCATTTTGATATGGGTAAGGATTATGTTACCATAAAAAACGCAAGATATCTGATTTTGTCAAATTCCTCGTTTGCGATGATGCCGGTTATGTCCAGTACGGAACTTAAAAAGGCAATTGCACCTAAGTACTGGGCAAGACATAATGTATCCGACGGATTTTGGTCGTCAGAACAGAATATATACAGCTTTCTTACATACCAGGACAAAAATGGACGGCTGTTTTCGGCAGAGGATTGCAGAGAAGAACTTGAGGAATATAAAAAGAAATCAAAGCTTTATGCCCGCAGGAATATCAAACCAAAGGGGGCGATGGTATTTTTTCAGAACATACGCAGAAGGTTGTTATACGGTAAATTTTTCTTTTGGAAAATAATCAGGTCTCTCCAAAGAAGATGCGGAATAATAAAGGTTTATAAAAATGAGTAATAATACAAAGAAGCTCAAGCTTCCAAATGTCACTGTTGCGGCAATGACAAGTGTCGATGTTTATGAAACGGTGCAGGCAATAAAGTACAGCATGAGGAATATAGAATTTGGAGATGCCGTACTGATATCGGATAAAAAGCCGTTTTATCTGCCCCAAAATATAAGGTTTAGTTATACCACTAAGCTTGATAATATAGATAAGTTTAACTATAAAATGGTGTATGAACTGGGGAGGCATATAAAGACAGATTATGTTCTTATAGTCCATGCAGATGGGTTTGTAATACATCCCGAGAACTGGTCGGATGACTTCCTGAATTATGATTATATCGGTTCCCCCTGGCCGCTTCCGAAAAATGACTATGCTTATCGTGACAGCAACGGGGAGATATGCCGTGTCGGAAACAGTGTGTCAATAAGATCAAAAAGGCTCCTTGAATATCCGGTAAAGCATAAGCTTCAATGGCGAAAAGTATATGATGGTTTTTACAACGAGGATGTATTTTTATGCTGCCTGAATAAAAATGAGATGGAAGAGCATGGCTTAAGATGGGCACCGATAGATGTGGCAGTTAAGTTTGGAAGAGAACATCCGCTTCCGGAAAATAAAGGAATTGAGCCGTTTGTTTTCCATAAGTGGTGGGGAGAAAATAAGGATTATCCCAGATTTTACAGCCCTGCCAAAAGGATGAAATATGCTGTTACCAGATTGTTTTTCTGGAGAAGAATGGATAAATGGAAGAGGGAGCATAATGTAACATGAGAATTTCTGTGATAATTCCTGTTCATGATGCCGGAAAATATTTAGCAGAAGCTGTTAATTCTGTCATTGAGCAAATTCTTCCGGATGAAGTATGCATGGAGGTACTGCTTATCGAGAATGGATCGGAAGATGACAGTGCAAATATATGTGACGGCTTTGCTGATGAAAATGACTTTGTACACAGCTTTCATATCGGCAGGGCTTCTGCTTATGAGGCAAGGCAGGAAGGTATAAAGCAGGCGACGGGAGATTTTCTTGTTTTCATGGATGCGGATGATAAGATGAAAAAAGATTTCGTTTCCGCACTGTGTTCTTATATAAAAGCCTTTTCCGAAAAAGGCGAAATCCCGGATGTGATTTTATATAATGCTGCTGAGCTTAGTACACCTGACAAAAAGATGTTCAGTTTCCCTTTTTTCGAAAATAAAATATATGGCCCCGATGAGAAGCAGGATTTTTACAGACTAATGTGTTCGGGGGATTCACTGAATGCTATGTGGAACAAATGTCTTCAAAAAGAACTTGGAAATAGTCTTGTTGAAAATGACAAGAAAGACAGGCGGCTTAATCATGGAGAAGATCTTTTGCAGACTGCTGCAATAATAGACAGGGCAAAGGGTATTGCATATCTTGACCGTATACTGTATCTTTACAGAATAAATGAAGAAGGGCTTACAGGCAGTTATCATCCTGAGTTTCTTGATAATCAGGCACTTGCGTGGCAAGCTTTTGATGAATACGCATGCAGATGGACAAAAGGAGAATATGCAGGCATTATAAAGGCCAGAAAGAGCCTTACCTGTACTATTGGCATGAAAAAACTCATTTATTCGGAACTGGGTATTGCTGAAATTAAAAGAAAAATGAAAGCAATGATGAACTCTGCTTTTTATGCTGAGTTTGCAAAGGAAAAACTTCCCGAATGGGCACCGGAAGAAGATGTTTTCGTTCATGGATTACAGGTGGCGGCCGATTCGGAAAAGGCTCTTATTCGTTCGTGCCGTAAGCACAAAATAAAGTCATTTATAAAAGCGAGGATCAGAAAAAATGGTATATGATTGCATTCCATTTTTTAATGAAGTGGACATATTGAAGCTCAGACTCAATATTCTTAGTCCATATGTAGATAAATTTATTATAGAAGAATCAACCATGACTTTTTCGGGCGAGGATAAGGAACTTTGCTTTGAGAAGAACAGGGAACAGTTTAGAGAGTTTCTTGACCGTATAGAATATGTAGTTGTCAGAGATACTCCAAAGGTTGCACTTACTCATGAAAGGGATTATTTTCAGAAAAACCGCCTTATGGAAGGGCTTAAGAGAGTCGGAGCTACCGGTGATGACATAATACTTTTTGGAGACGCTGATGAAATACCGAATCCTGAAGTACTCAAAAAAATAATAGATAATTTTGATCCTGGCAAGGTGTATCACCTGGCACAGCGAAATTTCTACGCTTTTTTCAATATGGAAGAAAAATCCGGAAAACTTTTATCAATTACGGGAGATTTTCCGGATATTCCCGAAAAGGACAGAAAGTGGCTCGGAACAAAGGTAACATCGATTGACAATATCCCTAAAGAGGGAATGGTCAGACTTAGAGATCTTGTGCCTGTAAGTGACGGAAGATCTGTAAGAGTAAAGGAGGGTGGCTGGCATTTTGGCTACATGGGAGGCCATCATGAAACGAACCCTGCCAAGAGAATCGGTGTTAAAGTCAAGGCTGCTGCACATCAGGAATATAACGACAGAGAAATCCTTGCGGAGACAATGGACAGACTGGTTCTCGGGCAAGACATATTTGGAAGAGATGCAAAATTTGAAAGAGTTGATATAGATGAGACATACCCTATTTATTTGAGAGAGCATATCAGGGAATATGACTATCTCGTGATGCCGAAGATAACATTTTTATCAAGGCTTTATCACAAGTTTGATATAACTGTAGGGAGATTTTGCAGAAAAGCTTATCATAAGCTGAGGAGGATGTTAAAAGTAACTGTAGTTATGTTTTAATGTGTCATGTAAAGCGAATTTTGCATGACCGGAGGAGAAGTATGAGTACAAGTTTATCTGCCAGGATGTCTACCCTTAGGGTTTCACCGACTACTGCTCTTTTTGCCAGAGTAGAAGAGCTTAGACGGCAAGGGGAGGACATTGTTTCGCTAAATGTTGGGGAGCCTGATTTTCCTACTCCGGAAAATATCAAGGAGGCCGGAATAAAGGCAATCAATGAGAATTTTACCAAGTATACTTCCGGAAACGGGATCATGCCTCTTAGAGAGGCTATCATAGAAAAGCTTCGCAGTGACAATGGTGTCAACTACGAAGCAAATGAGGTTGCTGTTATGGTTGGGGCCAAACAGGCACTTTTTGCTGCGCTCTGTGCCATCGCAGGGGAGGGCGATGAGGTCATTGTTCCGATCCCGTGCTATGTCAGCTATCCCGATATGATCACTCTTGCAGGCGGAAAGCCTGTTCTTGTAAAAAGAAAAGATGATTTTTCACTTGATTTGGAAGCCATTGAAAATGCTTGCAATGAGCATACAAAGGCTGTCATTATATGTACGCCCGACAATCCGACCGGTAAAGTCTATGCCGAAGATGAATTAAGGGCACTTGCGGAGCTCGCTGTCCGCAAAGATATCTTTATTATTTCCGATGAAATCTATGAAAAAATAATATTTGGAGCCAATCGCCATTTTAGTCTGTCTTCTATAGAAGGAATGAAAGACAGAGTTATTCTTGTTAATGGCTTTTCAAAGACCTATTCCATGACAGGATGGAGACTGGGCTATGTTTGCGGCAGAAAAGATGTAATAGCTAATGCGGTTAAGATTCAGAGTCAGACTACGACAACTCCGCCAAGTATTTCTCAGTATGCGGCGGTTGAAGCTTTAAACGGACCTCAGGACTCTGTAAGGATGATGGTTGAGGAATTTCAGAAAAGAAAGGACTATGTGCAGAAAAGACTGGGGGCAATCCAAGGTGTCATCTGTCATGAAATCCAGGGTGCATTCTATGCCTTTTTTGATATTCGATATTTTTTGGGAAAAGAATATGAGGGTATCGGGACGATAAATGATGATACTGAACTTTGCACATATCTTTTGGAAAAACATCACGTTGCAGTGATGCCGGGAAGTGCCTATTTTGCGCCCGGTTTCGTGAGAATTTCATTTGCATCGTCCATGGAAGTGCTTAAAATGGCGATTGACAGGATTGAAACAGGTCTAAAAGCGCATAAATGTTGACTTTTTTTAGAAACTGTACTAAACTCAAAAACGTAATGATAAAAATGCAAAAACGCAAAGCAAGCGTTCCTTATGGAAAGAGAGGGAGATATGGCTGACGACAAGTTGAGAGAAGCAGCTTTAAAGCCGATAGCAACTATTAAGAAACCGGTAATTGCTGCAGAAAAGAAAGAAGAAGTAAAAGCAGAGACACCTAAGGCTGAAGTTAAGAAAGCAGCTGAAAAGAAGACTACAGCAAAGAAGACTGCTGTTAAAAAGACTGCAACAAAGAAAGAAGAAACAGCTGTTAAGGAAGAGCCTAAGGCAGCTGAGAAGAAGGAAGCAGCAAAGAAGCCTGCTGTAAAGAAAGTAACAGCAGCAAAGCCTGCTGCAAAGAAGGCTGAGCCTAAGGAAGAAAAGCCTGCAGCAAAAAAGACTACAGCTACAAAGGCTGCTGCAACCAAGACCAATATTGTTCTTCAGTATGCCGATAAGAGTGTTACATATGATACTTTTGTTGAGAATGCCAAGAATGTATGGCAGTATGATATGGGAAGAGATGTTTCCGAAATCAAGACTCTTGAGCTTTATGTTAAGCCTGAAGAGGAGAGAGTATACTTCGTGGTTAACGGAGAGGTTCACGCAGACTTTGGCATGTAATTGTGCGAAATAATTTTATAAATTCACTAATCCCTGATGGATCAATTTCCCTCAGGGATTTTTTATCTTATAGAAAAATACTAAGTAATTCTTTTTTATTGACATCTACTATTTATAGTGGTAATTTATTGTCAGAAGATATTAGCACTCAACTCAAATGAGTGCTAACATAACGGAAAGAGGTGAAGAGATGCAACTGGATGACAGAAAAAAGAAAATACTGCATGCAATTGTACGCAATTACCTCGAGACCGGTGAACCTGTCGGAAGCAGGACGATTTCAAAATATACGGATTTGAATCTCAGTTCCGCCACAATAAGGAATGAGATGGCTGATCTGGAGGAGATGGGGTTGATTTTACAGCCGCATACCTCAGCGGGAAGAATTCCGTCGGATCAGGGATATCGTGTATATGTAGATGAGATGCTCTCTGAGAAGGAACAGGAAGTTGAAAACATGAAGGAGATGCTTCTCGATAAGGAAGAAAAGCTTGAGAAGCTCCTTAAACAGGTGGCAAAGACGCTTGCGGTTGATACCAATTATGCATCAATGATTTCTGCTCCGATGATAAGGCGAAACAAGCTTAAATTTGTACAGATTTCAAAAGTTGATGAAGAGCATCTTTTAACAACTATTGTTGTAGAAGGAAATGTAATAAAGAACAGAATGGTTGAAACTGACCAGGAGCTTTCGGAATCCGATATGTTGAAGCTGAATATTCTTCTGAACACCAGACTTGGAGGACTTTCGGTAGAAGATATAAATCTTGGCCTTGTAGCGGCTATGAAACAGGAAGCCGGAATTCACAGCGACATTTTGGGAAAGATAATAGATGCTGCTGCGGAGGCTATAACAGAAGATGAAGATCTTCAGATTTATACAAGCGGAGCAAATAATATTTTCAGATATCCCGAGCTTGCTGACAGAGAAAGAGCCAGTGATCTTATTACAACTTTTGAAGACAAGAGTGATCTTACAAGTCTTGTAGAGAATACACTTCAGTCAAGTACGGAAGAAACCGGAATTCAGGTTTATATAGGTAATGAATCGCCTGTCCAGTCCATGAGAGATTGCAGTGTGGTTACCGCTACATATGATCTGGGCGAGGGAATGAGAGGAACAGTTGGAATCATCGGACCTAAGCGTATGGATTATGACAAGGTTGTCGGAGCACTAAAAAATATGATGAGAGCTCTGGATGATTTATATAAAAAACAATAGAACCATAAGGAGTGCTTTAAGTGAGTAAGGAAGTAAAGAAGGACGTTGGTACAGAGTCCGGAAAGAAGACAGCAAAGGAGCTTCAACAGGAAGTTGCAGAAAAAGCAAAAGAAGTTGCTGAAGCGGCCAATAAGGTAGCAGAGGCAGCCGAGGAAGAGGCTTCTGCAGAGAATACAAAAGAGGCAGCTGAAGGTGCAGCTGAAAATGCAGAAGGCGAAAAGAAAGGTCTTTTCGGTAAAAAAGAGAAAAAGAATCCTTTCAAGGAAAAATTTGAAGAAATGCAGGATAAGTATATGCGCCAGCTTGCGGAGTTTGAGAATTTCCGTAAGAGAACAGATAAAGAGAAAGCGCAGATGTTTGATAACGGAGCAGCAAATGTATTAGAGAAGATACTGCCCGTTGTTGATAACTTCGAGAGGGGACTGGCTGCTGTTCCTGAAGAAGATAAGGGTTCTGCTTTTGCGGACGGAATGAACATGATTTACAAGCAGCTTATGAAGCAAATGGAGGATCTTGGTGTAACTCCCATAGAGGCTGTCGGAAAGGAATTTGATCCGAATTTTCATAATGCAGTAATGCAGGTTGACAGCGAAGAGTATGAGGAAGGATTCGTAGCTCAGGAGCTTCAGAAGGGTTATATGTTCCACGACACAGTGCTTAGACACAGCATGGTAGCCGTTGCTAAGTAATCACTTAGCGAGGTATTTTCGAGCTTAGTGTACTACTTAGTTCTGTCGAACACGAAGTGTGAGAGCAGAACTTCATTAGATTTTATTAGTTATTTAAACGGAGGATTATAAAATGAGTAAGATTATAGGTATCGACTTAGGAACAACAAACAGCTGCGTAGCTGTTATGGAAGGTGGTAAGCCCACAGTTATCGCTAACGCTGAGGGTGCAAGAACAACACCTTCAATCGTGGCTTTTACAAAGAACGGAGAGCGTCTTGTAGGTGAGCCTGCAAAGCGTCAGGCTGTAACAAATGCTGAGAACACAATTTCATCAATCAAGAGAGATATGGGTACTGATAACGGCCGTACAATTGATGGCAAGAAGTATTCACCTCAGCAGATTTCAGCTATGATCCTTCAGAAGCTGAAGGCAGACGCAGAACAGTATCTCGGCGAAACAGTATCAGAGGCAGTAATCACAGTTCCCGCATATTTCAATGATGCACAGCGCCAGGCTACAAAGGATGCCGGTAAGATTGCAGGCCTTGAAGTAAAGCGTATCATCAATGAGCCTACAGCAGCAGCTCTTGCTTATGGTCTTGACAATGAGAAAGAGCAGAAGATCATGGTTTATGACCTTGGTGGTGGTACATTTGATGTATCTATTATTGAAATTGGTGATGGTGTTATCGAAGTTCTTTCAACAAACGGTGACACACACCTTGGTGGTGATGACTTTGACCAGAAGATTATTGACTGGATGGTTTCTGAATTCAAAGCTAAGGAGGGCGTAGACCTTTCAGGCGATAAGATGGCTATGCAGAGACTTAAGGAAGCTGCAGAGAAGGCAAAGAAGGAGCTTTCTGCTTCTACAACAACCAATATTAATCTTCCTTTCATTACTGCAACAGCAGAAGGTCCCAAGCACTTTGATATGGATCTTACAAGAGCAAAATTCGAAGAGCTGATCCATGACCTTGTAGAGAGAAGTGCTATTCCTGTTCAGAACGCTATGAAGGATGCAGGCCTTAATTATTCAGACCTTGGAAAGGTCCTTCTTGTTGGTGGTTCAACACGTGTACCTTGCGTAGTTGAGAAGGTTAAACAGCTTACAGGACATGAGCCTTCAAAGAACCTCAATCCTGATGAGTGTGTAGCAGTTGGTGCAGGTATCCAGGGTGGTAAGCTTGCAGGAGATCAGGGTGCAGGCGATATCCTTCTTCTTGATGTAACACCTCTTTCACTTTCTATTGAGACAATGGGTGGTGTGGCTACAAGACTTATCGAGCGTAACACAACTATACCTACAAAGAAGAGCCAGGTATTCTCTACTGCAGCTGATAACCAGACAGCAGTTGATATCAATGTCCTTCAGGGTGAGAGACAGTTTGCTAAGGATAATAAGTCGCTCGGACAGTTCCGTCTTGATGGTATCCCTCCGGCAATGCGAGGTATTCCTCAGATCGAGGTTACATTCGATATCGATGCAAACGGTATTGTTAACGTATCAGCTAAGGATCTTGGAACAGGTAAAGAGCAGCACATCACAATTACTGCCGGCTCAAATATGTCTGACGAAGATATCGATAAGGCTATAAAGGAAGCTCAGGAGTACGAGGCACAGGATAAGAAACGTAAGGAAGGCATTGATGCCCGTAATGAAGCTGATTCATTCGTATTCCAGACAGAGAAAGCAATTCAGGAAGTTGGAGACAAGATCGATCCTTCCCAGAAGCAGACAGTAGAAGATGACCTTAAGGCACTTAAGGATACTCTTGAGCAGACAAAGGATCGTGAGCTTACAGACAGTGAAATCGATACAATCAAGAGCCAGAAAGAAAAGCTCATGACAGATGCTCAGGCACTTTTTGCAAAGGTTTATGAGAATGCACAGGGTGCAGCAGGTGCCCAGGCAGGCCCTGATATGAATATGGGTGGTGCAGGTGCTCAGAGCACAGATGCAGGCTCAAACGATGACGTAGTAGATGGTGACTACAGAGAAGTATAATTTAAACAGTAAGCATTCTGCATATAAGTCAGATGTGAGTTTAATAAAAGTTTAATGATTTTAATATTGCTAATGCCCAATACATAATATAAGATGGATTGGGCTTTTAGTAATAATCGGACAAGGGAGATCCCTGTCCGATGAGCTACCCGGTTCTGAAAAAATCAGAACGTCCAATTTTTTGACTAGGAGAAACACATGGCAGATCAGAAGCGCGATTATTACGAGGTCCTTGGCGTAAGCAAGGGAGCAAGTGATGATGAGATAAAAAAAGCATACCGTGTTTTAGCTAAAAAATATCATCCGGATATGAACCCCGGTGATTCGGCAGCTGCAGATAAGTTTAAGGAAGCATCAGAAGCTTATGCTGTACTCAGCGATCCTGAAAAGAGGCGTCAGTACGATCAGTTTGGACATGCTGCATTTGAAGGTGGTCAAGGTGGTTATGGCGGATTTGATTTTGGCGGTGCGGATTTTGGAGATATATTCGGAGATATATTCGGAGATTTCTTTGGCGGCGGCAGAAGAAGTCAGGGCGCAAGAAGTGGCCCGGCCAAGGGTGCAAATATACGTGCCAGTGTAAGGATTACATTTGAAGAAGCGGTATTTGGCTGCGAAAAAGAACTGGAATTAAAGCTTAAAGATCCATGCCCGACATGTAAGGGAACAGGAGCTAAACCCGGTACCATGGCACAGATGTGTCCTAAGTGTGGAGGTAAAGGTCAGGTTGTATTTACACAGCAGTCATTCTTTGGTACAGTCAGAAATGTTCAGACTTGTCCTGATTGTAACGGAAGCGGTAAGGTCATCAAGGATAAATGCTCCGATTGCGGCGGTACAGGATATGTATCAAGTACCAAGAGAATACAGGTTTCAATTCCTGCAGGCATAGATAACGGACAGAGTGTTCGTATCCGTGAAAAGGGAGAGCCCGGAAGAAATGGTGGTCCCAGAGGAGATCTTCTTGTAGAAGTAATAGTTGCGGATCATCCTATTTTCCAGAGACAGGATTATGATATCTTTTCAACAGTTCCCATGTCTTATGCTATTGCTGCACTTGGTGGAACAGTTGCCATTGATACGGTTGATGGTAAGGTCCTTTACGACGTAAAGGCAGGAACGCAAACGGATACAAGAGTAAGACTGCGCGGTAAGGGTGTTCCGACACTTAGAAACAAGGACATTAGAGGAGATCATTATGTAACACTTGTTGTACAGGTGCCTGACAAGCTTTCAAAAGAAGCTAAGGATCTTCTTAAGCAGTTTGATGAGAAGACGGGAGATAGCCTTCATGCTGCTGACAGCATATCCGGCAATAAAGACGGAAATGATGACGGTAAGAAAAAAGGCGGTTTTTTCGGTAAAAAGAAATAATTAAAAAGCGGGGAGCATGGAACTCTCCGCTTTTCTCGTGAGATAGAAACTTTTTGTTGTGTGCATTTGCACTACATTACAAAAACTTAGTCAGATATAAATATGCGTTTATAGATGAGGATAAAAATATGAAATGGATGCGTTTTCGAATAAAAACTAATGAAGAGTCTGAGGATATCATAGTAAGCAGTATGATGGATATTGGACTTGAAGGTGCGCAGATTGAGGATAATGCGCCGCTTACTGCTGCTGATAAGGAGCAGATGTTTACGGATGATCTTCAGGATGCGGATGATGAGGAGACCGGCGTTGATAGCTCAATGGTGGACAGAAATATTGATTCGGGATGCGCATTTCTAAATTTCTTTGTAGAGGTAGATGATAATAATACTTTATCACTCCATGAATACGATGAGAATGGAGATGAGATCACTGTCAGTAAGACTCCTGATCAGATGAAGGAAGAAATAAAGAGTGTTCTTGAGGAACTAAGAGCATTTTCTGATATAGGTGACGGAACAATTTCTGTCGATGTGACAGAAGATATTGATTGGATAAATAACTGGAAACAGTATTTTCATAAATTCTTTGTGGATGATGTGCTTGTCATTCCTTCATGGGAAACTCCTGACGAAGAGGATAAAAAGAAGGCCAATATCACACTTCACATTGATCCCGGTACTGCCTTTGGAACAGGAATGCATGAGACAACACAGCTTTGTATACGTGCACTTCGTAAATATATGACTCCCGGAGCAAGGGTACTTGACGTGGGAACAGGAAGTGGGGTATTGTCTATACTTGCAATGAAGTTTGGGGCAGGTCATACTGTGGGAACAGACTTAGATCCCTGTGCAGAACCTGCTGTAGCAGATAATAAGAAAGCTAATGATATCGCAGCAAAAGATTTTGATCTTATAATCGGTAACATTATTGATGATAATGGTGTACAGGAGCAGGTTGGTACGGATTACGATATAGTAGTTGCTAATATTCTTCCATATGTTCTTGTGCCGCTTACACCAATTGTTCCCGGCTTGCTTAAGGATGGCGGAATTTATATAACATCCGGAATTATTGAAGCAAAAGAGGATGTAATCCGCAAGGCTCACGAAGATGCAGGCCTTACAGTTATTGAAGTATGTAAGCAGGGCGAGTGGGTTTCAGTTATTTCCAAAAAGGCATAAAATATCGTATCTTCCGGATGGGCGATATTCGCAATGGCATAGGCTAGAGCGTGAAGTATCAAGCGGAACTGATCATGAGGATTTAGAATATGTATCATTTTTTTGCTGACAGTAGTCAGCTTATAGATGGTGGAAAAAGAATAGTTATAACCGATTCCGATTATAACCATATGGTAAATGTTCTCAGGCTAAAGGTAGGGGAGGAATTCTCTGTAAGCTTCAGAGAAGAAGAACTAAGTACTGTAGCAGAGAATGATAATGGTGAGGATGAGCCTGTGGCAACAAGGGAATATCGTTTCGGAATAGAGTCGATTAAGGATAATGAGCTTATAGGTGAGCTCAGATTTATAAAGGAATCCGGAGCGGAGCTCCCTTCAAGGATATATCTTTTTCAAGGGTTGCCAAAATCAGATAAAATGGAACTTATCATACAGAAAGCTGTTGAGCTTGGGGTATATCAGGTAATCCCGGTTTCGATGAAGAGGTCTGTGGTAAAACTTGACGATAAGAGAGCAGCAAACAAGGTTAAGCGGTGGCAGGCGATATCAGAGGCTGCAGCAAAACAGAGTAAGAGAGCGTTTGTTCCTGAGATACAAATGCCGGTAAACTTCAGGGAAGCTGTAAAGCTTTGCGAAGAAATGGATGTAAAGCTTTTGCCCTATGAGATGGCAGATGGCATGGATAGGACAAGAGAGCTGATTAACAGCATAAAGCCGGGACAAAAGATCGCAATATTTGTCGGTCCTGAGGGAGGCTTTGCAGAAGAGGAAGTTAAAACCGCCAGGGAATCCGGTTTTAATGTAATAACAATGGGAAAAAGGATACTGAGAACAGAGACAGCTGGATTTACCATGCTTGCATGGCTCATGTATCATTTGGAAGTATAGAAATATTAAGCACAGAATGAGGAATTATGGAAATCTATTTAGATAATTCGGCTACGACAAAGGTGTTCGGGGATGTATCTGAAATATGCGTAAAAGTGATGACAGAGGATTACGGTAATGCTTCAAGCATGCATCATAAGGGTGTAGTGGCCGAAAAATACTTAAAGGATGCTGCAGACAAGATTGCTAAGACACTGAAAGCAAAACCGAAGGAAATTCTTTTTACATCAGGTGGAACAGAGTCAGACAATATCGCCATCATAGGTGGTGCGAAGGCGCATCATAGGGAAGGAAAGCACCTGATAACTACATGCATTGAACATCCGGCAGTACTTAATTCAATGAAATATCTTGAAGAGCAGGGATTCGAGGTTACTTATCTTCCTGTAACCGAGGAAGGTATTATAGATACAGATGAACTTAGCAGTGCTATAAGAGAAGATACTATACTTGTTTCTATAATGGCGGTTAATAATGAAATAGGGTCACTAATGCCTATTGCTGAAGCCGGAAGGATAATCCACTCTGCAAATCCCAGAATACTGTTCCATGTTGATGCTGTTCAGGGATATGGAAAGCTGAATCTTAATCCCAAGCAGCTCGGAATTGATCTTATGTCTGTGAGCGGACATAAAATACATGGTCCTAAAGGTATTGGATTTTTATATATAAAAGATGGAATCAGAATAGTGCCCATTACTTACGGAGGGGGACAGCAGGGTGGAATGCGCTCAGGAACCCTGAATATTCCGGGAATAGCCGGCCTTGGTAGAGCGGCTGAGGAATCCTATGCGGGTTTTGCGGATAAAATTGATAAGTTGTATATATTAAAGGAACGACTGATAAAGGGGCTGACAGAGGAACTGTCTGACATTAGGATCAACGGGATTGATACTTCAGATAGACATATATCAGCTCTTAGTGATGAAGAACTCTCTGAGGTTATTCGAAAAACAGCTCCGCATATAATAAGTGTATCTGTTAAAGGAGTAAGAGCAGAGGTACTTCTTCACGCGCTTGAGGATAAGGAAATATATGTCTCTGCAGGAAGCGCTTGCTCGTCTAATCATCCCCAGGTTTCCGGAACGCTTAAGGCTATATGTTTACCTAAAGAGTTGTATGACAGTACTGTCAGGATCAGTATGTCAGAATTCACAACCGATAAAGAGATTGATGAAACGGTTAAAGCTTTTAAAGAAATAGTACCTATGCTCAGAGAATTTTCAAGGAGATAATTAAGGAGAAGTTATGCAATATCATGCATTTATTATCAAATATGCGGAAATAGGAATAAAAGGAAAAAACAGATACTTGTTTGAAGAGGCGCTTGTAAAACAAATGGAGCGTGTTCTTGAAAAATGTGAAGGTGAGTTCAGCATTTTTCGGGTTTCGGGAAGAATATACCTGAATGCAAAAGGTTTTGATTTTGATGAGACAGTTGCTGCTTTACAGAGAGTGTTCGGAATAACAGGAATATGTCCTGCTGTTTGTATCGAGAGAGATGAGAATGGTAAGCTTCCCGATATTAATGGGCTTTCAGCTGAAGTAATTAAGTTTCTTGACGGAGTATACACTGACAAGAATAAGACTTTTAAAATTAAATGCAGACGAGTTGATAAAACTTATCCTTTGGATTCAATGGAGGCAGCCGCAGAGATTGGTGCGCAGGTACTTGATGCATTTCCAGAAATGAAGGTTGATGTAAGAGATCCGCAAATACTTGTAA
The DNA here is from genome assembly GCF_000703165.1 of Butyrivibrio sp. AE3004. NCBI lineage: Bacteria > Bacillati > Bacillota > Clostridia > Lachnospirales > Lachnospiraceae > Butyrivibrio > Butyrivibrio sp. AE3004. The sequence continues at coordinate 3,000,267 of NZ_JNLQ01000002.1, read as the reverse complement.
GTGTGGAAATAAGAGAAAAGGTAAATATTTATTCCGAGATTATTCCGGGGCCGGGAGGAATGCCGATAGGAACAAGTGGTAAGGCATGCCTTCTTCTATCGGGAGGAATTGATTCACCTGTTGCCGGATATATGATTGCCAAGAGAGGCGCAGAGATTGAAGCTGTGTATTTTAATGCACCTCCGTACACTAGCGAGAGAGCAAAGCAGAAGGTTATTGATCTTGCAAAGGTTATCGCCAAGTACACCGGTAAGGTTAGACTCCATATAATCAATTTTACCGATATACAGATGTATATCTATAAACAGTGCCCTCACGATGAACTTACAATCATCATGAGAAGATATATGATGCGTATTGCAGACATGATAGCAGCACAAAATAAATGCATGGGACTTATAACGGGTGAGAGTATTGGACAGGTTGCATCACAGACAATGGAAAGCCTTATGGCTACAAATGAGGTTGTGACAGATATGCCGGTATATCGTCCTCTTATTGCTTTTGATAAGCAGGATATTGTGGATATATCGCTTAAGATAGATGCTTATGAGACATCTATTCTTCCTTATGAAGACTGCTGTACAATTTTTGTCGCAAAGCATCCTGTGACAAAACCGCGTCTTGAGGTTATCAGATCTCATGAGCATAGATTGGATGAGAAAATAGACGAGCTGGTAAAAACGGCCCTTGATACAGATGAAATTCTGGAACTTGAAGTTTAATGGAGTTCCGCATTAAATTTTTCGAAGTACTATTACATATCGGGAAGTTCGAAGATAATTCCCGATATGTAAAAAAATAAAACCTGCGACGTAGGTCGCAGGTTTCAATAGTTTTAAAAATTAGATCATGTATGGCTTTAAGATTGCCAATACTTCATCGGCGCCATCTTCAGCATGGATGTTCAGATCGATCGGCTTTGAAAGATCGAGTGAGAAGATTCCCATGATGGATTTTGCGTCAATTACATATCTACCTGATACAAGGTCGAAATCATAATCAAACTTTGTAATATCGTTCACAAAAGATTTTACCTTATCGATAGAATTTAAAGAAATTTTTACGGTTTTCATTGCGCAAATACCTCCTTCTTTTGTTTCATAATAAACGGAAGGACGTTAAAAGTCAATGATATATACATGACAAAATTAGTGGAGGTTTAATATGAAATGTGTCGCCTTGCATAGTCTCGGCTGCAAAGTCAACAGATATGAGACAGATGTTATGGGACAAAAGTTACAAGAAAGAGGATACAAAATTGTAGCGTTTGACGAGATTGCTGATGTATATATTATAAATACCTGTTCCGTAACAGCTATAGCGGATCATAAGAGTAGGCAAATGCTTCATAAGGCAAAAAGGAAAAATCCCGAAGCTGTTGTGGTTGCCTGTGGTTGCTATGTGGAAACCGATAAGGAAGGTGTTAAGCTTGATGAGAGCATAGACCTTATTGTTGGTAATAATAAAAAATCAGAGATAGTTGAAATACTTGATGAATATTTCAGGGAAAAAGAAGAGAGTACTGCAGATAAGCTTCTTGGAGGAATCAGTGTTACTGAAATAAACGATCCTTCCCAGAGATATGAGCGTATGGAGCTTAGGAGCATGCCCGGACATACAAGAGCGTATATTAAGATCCAGGACGGGTGTAATCAATTTTGCTCTTATTGTATAATTCCATACGCCAGAGGCAGAATAAGAAGCAGGGATGAAGAAGACATCATATCGGAAGTTCGGAAGCTTGCCGCGGATGGTTGTAAGGAAATAGTACTTACCGGCATCCACATTAGTTCATATGGACTGGATAAGGGAGAATCTGCATTGCTTTCACTTTTACAGAAGCTCAATGATATCGATGGAATCGAGAGAATCAGATTAAGTTCTCTTGAGCCCAGGATTATTACTGAGGATATGGCTCTTCAGATGGCAGCACTTCCAAAGGTTTGCCCGCATTTCCATTTATCACTGCAAAGCGGTAGTGATGATACATTAAAGCGAATGAACAGACATTATACAGCTCAGGAATATATGGACAGTGTGGCTTCACTTAGAAAAGCCTACAATTTACCAGCTATTACCACCGATATCATAGTAGGATTTCCCGGTGAAACAGAGGAAACCTTTGAGGAAAGCAGACAGTTTGCGGAGGATATTGATTTCTATGAGATGCATGTTTTTAAGTATTCTCCAAGAAAAGGTACTGTTGCCGCAAAGATGGAAGATCAGCTGACTGACAGGGAAAAGACTGTAAGGAGCAATGTCCTTCTCAAAATGACGAAAGAACAGTCAAAATCTTACAGGGAACATTTCATTGGCATGAGCGAAAAAGTTCTTTGGGAGGATATCGAAGAAATTGCCGGAAAAAAATATCTTATCGGTCTTACTACCAGATATATAAGAGTTGCAATTGAAGAAGAGAGGGCAAAAGAACTTAATATTGTATCGGGAAGCATAACGCAGCATACGCTTAATAGTTTCTTAAGAGACGATACATTGCTTATTTAAGCGAATTGCGCTATCATGGAAAGTAACAAATTGTCGATTTTTTTAGCACAATGGTGCTATGTATTTTTATAAATTATTAAGCGAGGACAGCAAAATGGCAGATACTAATCTTGGCAACACACAATTTTTTAAAGTTGAGGTTGATCCTGAGACAGGTGTAAAAAAGGTGCTTTCAATCGTATATGAGGCACTTCTTGAGAAAGGATATAATCCTGTTAATCAGATCGTTGGATATATTATGTCCGGAGATCCGACATATATTACAAGTCATATGGGAGCCAGAAGCCTCATTATGAAGGTAGAGAGAGATGAGCTGGTGGAAGAGATGCTCACGGAGTATATAAAAAACAATAACTGGTCCAGAAAATAATGCGAATTATGGGGTTGGATTACGGATCTAAAACTGTGGGGGTCGCGATAAGTGATGAGCTTTTACTGACCGCACAGGCTAAGGAAATTATCCGTAGAAAAGAAGAGAATAAGCTGCGTAAAACATTGGCGCGTATAGAAGAACTGATACAGGAATATAAAGTGGAGCTGATCATACTGGGGCTTCCGCTGAATATGGATCAGTCTGAGTCTGTGCGCTCTGTGTTATCTGCTGAATTCAAGGATAAGCTGGAGAGGCGCACTTCCATTCCGGTAATCATGTGGGATGAGAGACTTACCACAGTTGAGGCGGATGCCATAATGGATGAAGTGGGAATAAAAAAGGCAGATCGCAAGGAATATGTCGATATGATAGCCGCTCAGATAATTTTGCAGGACTATCTGGATAACCGTGATAAAACAGAGGTTAAAGAGTAAAATATGGAAAAAATAACTTTTCGTCCTGAAGGTGATGAACCTGTGGACTTTTTTGTGTTGGAACAGACAGTGATAGGTGCTAAATCTTATATTCTGGTAACAGATACTCAGGATGGGGACGGAGAAGCACTTATATTGCGCGATGATTCAGCTGAAAATGACGCTGAGGCAAAGTATACAATAGTGGATGATGACAAGGAGCTTGAAGCAGTGGCTGCGCTATTCAGAAAGCTTCTTGAGGAAGATGATATAGGATTGGATTAATTATTTTTGTTCCGCTGGGACTTACACATGAGCGGTTTCCACTGATGAATTTTTTTCCTGATAAATTGAGAAAAAGACCGGTTTAAGGTTACCGATCATGAAAATATACTCCGCGGAATTTTCAAAAAAACGGAGGGTAAACTGATTGAATAAAAAGAAAACGAATAATTCTGCTTCAGGTCTTCAGGTAATACCGCTTGGAGGACTGGAACAGATTGGAATGAACATTACTGCCTTCAGGTATGAGGACAGTATTGTTGTGGTGGATTGCGGTCTTTCATTCCCCGATGATGATATGCTGGGAATAGATCTTGTAATTCCTGATATCACATATTTAAAGAACAACATAGATAAAGTAAAAGGCTTTGTTATAACGCACGGTCATGAGGACCACATAGGAGCACTTCCTTATGTGTTAAAGGAACTAAGTGTTCCAATCTATGCAACCAGACTGACCATGGGGATTATTGAACACAAGCTTGAAGAGCATGGACTTCTTAAGAAGGTAAGAAGAAAAGTTGTAAAGTTTGGACAATCTATAAATCTTGGAGATTTTAGGGTTGAGTTCATAAGAACTAATCATTCAATTGTAGATGCTGCAGCTCTTGCTATTTATTCTCCTGCGGGAATTGTGGTTCATACAGGTGACTTCAAGGTGGACTATACACCTGTATTCGGAGATCCGATTGATCTTCAGAGATTTGGAGAAATTGGAAAAAAGGGTGTTCTTGCACTTATGTGTGATTCAACAAATGCTGAACGTCCAGGCTTCACAGCTTCTGAGCGTACAGTAGGTAAAACTTTTGACAGTCTCTTCGAAGAGCATTCTGATTCAAGAATAATAGTGGCAACCTTTGCCTCAAATGTTGATAGAGTTCAGCAGATTATAAATACCGCTTACAAATTTGGCAGGAAGGTTGTTGTCGAGGGCAGAAGTATGGTGAATATTATCGATATTGCCCAGAAACTTGAGTGTATCCAAATACCGGATAATACTCTTGTTGATATCGACCAGTTAAAAAATTACCCCGATAACAAAACCGTTATAATCACAACCGGAAGCCAGGGAGAAAGTATGGCTGCTCTTAGCCGTATGGCAAGCGGACAACACAAAAAGATCAGCATACGTCCAGGGGATACAATTATCTTTTCATCACATCCCATACCTGGAAATGAAAAGGCGGTTACGAATATCATTAATGATTTGCTTGTCAGGGGTGCTGACGTTATTTTTCAGGATGTACATGTTTCGGGACATGCATGTCAGGAAGATATCAAGCTGATCTATACACTGGTAAGACCCAAGTATGCTATTCCTGTGCATGGTGAATATAAACATCTTATTGCGCAGAAGAATATTGCAATGGGACTTGGCATGGACAAGGATGATATTTTTATCATAAGATCAGGTGACGTACTTGAACTTAAGGAAGATAGTGCTAAGGTTGTAGGAAAGGTACCTACGGGAGCAATTCTTGTTGATGGTCTTGGTGTCGGTGATGTAGGAAATGTAGTTCTGCGAGATAGACAGAGACTTGCGGAAGATGGTATAGTCATCGTTGTATTTGGAATTGACAGAGATAATGCACAGCTTATTTCCGGACCCAGTATAGTATCAAGAGGTTTTGTTTATGTTCGCGAATCAGACCAGCTGATAGATGATGCTACAGATCTTGTTCTTGATGAGATTACGGAGGCTCTTGATAAAAATATTACGGATTGGAACAAACTTAAGAATATAGTCAAGGATGTTCTGTCTGATTTTATATGGAAAAAGACAAAAAGAAGACCTATGATTCTTCCGATAATCATGGATTCAAATTACTAGTCGGAAAAGAGGATTTATGGACGCTAGAGGCGTAGGATTAGGCATTCTGGATGCCATTGTAAAGGCTTTTTTGGTTATAGTAGGGGTTATGCTGATAAGTAAATATGCATCCATTGCGTATAATTACGGATATCATATTTACAATCAGAAACCGGCTTCACAGTATGATACAAGGACTGTTACGGTATCAGTAACAGACAGCATGTCAGTTAGTGAAGTGGCGGAGCTTCTTGAAAACAGAGGTATAGTAAAAGATAAAAATCTTTTCTGGCTTCAGGAACGTTTTTCGGAGTACCACGGAATGATCGCTCCCGGGACCTATGATCTTAGCCCTTCGATGACACCGGATGAAATAATTGAGATAATGTGTGCGGCAACGATCGCAGAAAATAAAGAGGAGGCAGCACCGTGATCAGTGACGAGAGAATAAGTACTTTTATCAATTCACTGGATCAGGGGAATGAGTCCTTTTTGGATGAACTTGAGAGGGAATCTTTGGCGGATGAGGTGCCTATTATCAGAAAGGATACACAAAGCCTTATAAGATTTCTTCTTAAGATGACACGACCGAAGAATATACTTGAGGTAGGCTGTGCAGTTGGCTTTTCAGCATTACTGATGGCTACTTATTCAGAACCGGAGACAAGGATAACTACAATTGAGAAGTTTGAAAAGCGTATTCCGGTTGCCCGTGACAATTTTGATAAATACGATGTAAACCATAAAATCACACTGCTTGAGGGGGACGCAGCCGATATTTTGGCACAACTTTCCGGGCAGTATGATTTTATTTTTATGGATGCCGCCAAGGCACAATATATAAATTTTCTGCCGGATTGTAAGAGGCTTCTTGCAAAGGGAGGACTACTTGTTTCCGACAATGTTTTGCAGGACGGAGATGTTATGGAATCACGTTTTGCTGTTACAAGGCGAAACAGAACCATTCATGAGAGAATGCGCGAATATTTATTTGCCATAAAGCATGACCCTGAGTTACAAAGTGTAATTATGAATGTAGGGGATGGTATGGCTCTATCGCTGAAGCTATAAATTTATGTAATGTATCTGTAAAGTAAATGAGGATAAAATGAGAGAAAGAAGAAAACCTGAGCTGCTTATACCCGCAAGCAGCCTTGAAGTATTAAAAACAGCAGTAATATTTGGAGCAGATGCGGTCTATATTGGAGGAAACTCTTTTGGATTGCGTGCAAAGGCAAAAAACTTTAGCCATGATGACATGGCCGAAGGTATAAAATTTGCTCATGATCATGGAGTGCATGTGCATGTTACAGCCAATATTTTAGCGCATAATGATGATTTAAAAGGCGCGGAGGAATATTTTCATGAATTAAAAGAACTTGGGCCTGATGCGCTAATTATAGCTGATCCCGGGATGTTCATGATGGCTAAAAGAATCTGTCCCGAGATAGAAATTCATGTTTCTACACAGGCAAATAACACTAATTATGAGACATATAAGTTCTGGCATGATCTCGGCGCAAAAAGAGTGGTTGCTGCTAGGGAACTCTCACTTAAGGAAATAAAAGAGATAAGGGAAAATATACCGGATGATCTTGAAGTGGAGAGTTTTATTCACGGTGCCATGTGCATAAGTTACTCCGGTCGTTGCCTTCTTTCAAATTATTTTACCGGAAGAGATGCCAACCACGGCGAGTGCACTCATCCCTGTCGCTGGGAATATGCTGTAGTTGAGGAAACAAGACCCGGAGAGTATCTCCCTGTCTATGAGAATGAGAGAGGATCATTCATATTTAATTCAAAGGATCTGTGCATGATAGAGCATATTCCGGAGCTCGTTGATGCCGGAGTAGACAGCTGCAAGATAGAGGGCCGCATGAAAACAGCTCTTTATGTTGCTACCGTTGCAAGAACCTATAGAAAAGCTATTGATGATTTCTTTGAATCAGAGGAGAAATATCGGGAGAATATGCCCTGGTATCTGGATGAAATATCAAGGTGTACCTACAGACAGTTCACTACAGGCTTCTATTTTGGTAAACCATCTGATGAAGCACAGATTTATGATGCCAATACTTATGTGAATGAATATACATATCTGGGTATAGTAGGCGAAGTTACAGAAGATGGACTTGCTAAGATTGAGCAGAGAAATAAGTTCTGTGTCGGAGATACCATTGAAATTATGAAGCCTGACGGACGTGATATCGAGACAAAAGTTCTTGGAATTATAAACGAAGCGGGAGAAGAGGTTGAGAGCTGCCCACATCCTAAAGAAGTACTGTTTATAAAACTGGATAAGGAAACTGAGAAGTATGATATTTTAAGAGTCCATACAGCAAAGGATGAGAAGATATCATGCTGATGAACTGAATATAAGAATACCTAATACTCAAATATTTTTGTCATAAATTGGACAGGAGTGTTTGAGTATTTTTTGCTTTTAGTGTAGAATCTGTTGATAGTTAGAATCAACAATTTCTAAAAATTGAAAAAGCAAATATAAGAATGAGGTAAGTATGAGCGAACAGGTCAGAGTTGAGGAACTTTTCGGTAAAAATGTATTTACATTGGAGAAGATGCGTCAGCGTCTTCCGAAGAATGTGTACAAAGAAGTTGTGCAGGTTATGGATAAAGGCGGAGACCTCTCATTGGCTTCAGCGGATGCAGTTGCTAATGCTATGAAGAACTGGGCTATGGAAAATGGTGCGACCCATTACACACACTGGTTTCAGCCCCTTACAGGCATTACTGCCGAAAAGCATGATGCATTTATCACAAGTGCCAGAGATGACGGGCATATGATGACATCTTTTTCCGGAAAAGATCTCATAAAGGGTGAGCCGGATGCCTCATCTTTCCCTTCCGGAGGACTTCGTGCAACATTTGAGGCAAGAGGTTATACAGCTTGGGATATCACATCACCTGCCTTTCTGAAGGAAACAGGAGCCGGCGTTACGCTTTGCATACCTACAGCATTTTGTTCCTATAATGGAGAAGCTCTTGATAAAAAGACTCCACTTTTAAGATCAATGGAAGCAGTCAGTGAACAGGCACTTAGAATAGTTCATCTTTTTGGAAACAGCGATGCAAAGAAGATCAACGTATCAGTGGGACCTGAGCAGGAATACTTTCTTGTTGATTGGAAAAAGAGCTTAAAGCGTCCTGACCTCATTTTTACGGGACGTACACTTTTCGGAGCACAGCCACCGAAGGGTCAGGAGATGGAAGATCACTACTTTGGTGTTATAAGAGAGCGCGTCGGAGAGTACATGAAGGACCTTAACGATGAACTCTGGAAACTTGGAGTTCCCGGAAAGACCCAGCACAATGAGGTTGCTCCCGGTCAGCATGAGCTTGCACCCATCTACGAGACAGCCAATATTGCAGTTGACCATAACCAGATCATAATGGAGACCATGAAGAGAGTTGCGGAGCACCACAATATGCGATGCCTTCTGCATGAAAAGCCGTTCCAGGGTGTTAATGGTTCCGGTAAGCATGATAACTGGTCGCTTTGCACTGACAATGGAGTTAATCTTCTTGATCCGGGTGATACACCTAATGAAAATATTCAGTTCCTGTTTGTTCTTGCCTGCATAGTTAAGGCTGTTGACAGGCATGCGGATATATTGAGACAGAGTGCATCGGATGTTGGAAATGACCACCGTCTTGGTGCGGATGAAGCTCCTCCGGCTATTATTTCAATTTTCCTTGGAGAGCAGCTTGAGGATGTGGTTCATCAGCTCATTGAAACAGGTGAAGCAAAGAGATCAAAGCGTGGCGGAAAGCTTAAGACAGGTGTATCAACACTTCCTGAATTTGAGAAGGATGCTACAGACAGAAACCGTACATCACCCTTTGCATTTACCGGAAACAAGTTTGAGTTCCGTATGGTTGGATCTTCTGATTCTATGGCAAGCTCGAATACCGCTCTTAATACAATTGTTGCTGAGGCATTTTGCGAGGCTGCTGACAGACTCGAAAAGGCATCAGACTTTGACATGGAAGTACATGATATTATAAAGGAATATTTAACTGATCATCAGAGAGTAATATTTAATGGAGACGGCTATTCGGAAGCTTGGAAAAAGGAAGCCAAAAGAAGAGGACTCCCCAATATTCCTTCTACAATAGAAGCTGCTGAGGTACTCACAACAGATAAAGCAATTGAACTTTATAAGAAGTTTGGAGTATTTACTAAGACAGAGCTTGAATCACGTCAGGAGATTATTTTTGAGACCTATTCAAAGACTATCAATATAGAAGCACTTACTATGATTGATATGGCTAGCAAGCAGATTATTCCTGCGGTTATGAAGTATGCCGGAGGGCTTGCCGCAAACATCAATGAAGTAAAGGCAGCAGGATGTGACGTTTCCGTAATGGTAAGTGAGCTCTCAGAAGTAACAAAAGAGCTGGCCGCAATGAAAAAGGCTCTGGATAAGCTTGTCAAGGAAGAAGAGAAGGCAAGAAGCATCTCTGAAGCCAGAGAACGTGCATATTTTTGTAAGGATGTGGTTGTACCTTCAATGGAAGCTCTCAGAACTCCCGCTGACAGACTTGAGATGCTGGTAGATAAAAATGACTGGCCTTTCCCTACATATGCTGATCTATTGTTTGAAGGCTGATCAACTGATTTTTAAAAAAATAATAAAACTTTTTATGAGAATGATTCTGCCAAACCCGATTAAATAGGTGTTTGGCAGAAACTCTCAAAAAACTAAAAAAATATATGAAAAAATTTAAAAAAAGTGCTTGCATTTTTGCTTAAACTTACGTATAATTCATTCTTGTCGATGGGCTATCGCCAAGCGGTAAGGCAACGGACTCTGACTCCGTCACTCCGTAGGTTCGAATCCTACTAGCCCAGCTAATAACTCCTCAGATAGATTTCTGAGGAGTATTTTTTTATCTTATATGAAATTAAAGCGATTGGTACGCAGATTGAAATAATATTTTAACATCCTTAATAGGATTGTGATATAATTGTTTAAAATATGGGAAAACAAGCTTAGAGGTGGGTTGTGAAGTCTCAAATTAAGAATTTAGCGTTCCCTATTGTGTGGGAAGCGTTATTTATAGCTTTTAGTATAATAAGGCCGTTTAAAACATTGTATATCTTCTTTGTGTTTTATCTGGTACTGGTTGTTTACTATAGTAAGGATTTTTCGTTTGTAGAGTATTCACGTAACTTTAAAAGTATTAAGAGATTCTGGATTCCGGTTGCTTTTACAGTAGTCGGGTCTCAGATAGCTTCTTTGGTTAAGCAGCACCTTATCATTGCGAACTTTATCGGGGTACTTGATGGAACTTACGGTATTACATGGGAAAACAGTTACATAGGAGAACTGCTTTATGCAATTACCATATTGTTCTTATGTCCCATTGGTGAAGAGCTGTTTTTCCGTAAGGCAATTATGAATTTTGAAAGTTGTACATCGGCGATGACAACATTTGTCCTTGGGCTTATTCTTTGTGCTATAAGCTATGCATACCTTCCTCTCGGAATTGTTGAGGCAATGGTTTTGGCTCTCCCGTATGCAATTGCCTTCTTTTGTACCAGAAATATTTATGTTCCGATAACCGTCCATATAATTTTTATGATGTATCAGCATATACCATCGATTATATATGACGTTGCACGCATATCACTAAGATAAAAAAACTTCCCGTAGGCTTTGCCGTACAGGAAGTTTTTTCTATAGTTAGTATTTTCCCTCAAAATCTTTAACAGGAATAGCATGTGAGAAATAGTAACCCTGGAACCTGTCGCATCCGATTGATTTTAAGTATTCAAATTGTTCCTCGGTTTCTATACCCTCAGCAACCACACGCATACCAAGCTGTTGTACAAGCTTTATTGAGGCTTCGAGTACGAGCCTGCATCGTTCATCGGTGGTGCTTCCCGCAATAAAGGATTTATCAAATTTTACATAATCTACATGTAATTCCTTGAGCATATTAAGCGAGAGATTACCTTCTCCAAAATTGTCTATGGCAACTCTGAAACCTTCGCGCTTAAATCTGTCAAGTATTGCCAAACGTTGCTCAGTATCTTTCATAAGATCGATTTCCGAAAATTCCAGTATGAGCCTGTCGGGATCAACATTGTAAGCATGTACCAGCTCTTTAACCTTTTTTAAGGCATCCATATAAAATAAATCTTTAGGAGAGACATTTACTGATATTACGAGGTCGTGGCGTGCTGTATTTTGCCAGGACCTGAGCTGCTTCATTACGAGCTCCCAGTTCCGACAGTCCAGCTTGGCAATATGCTCACCCTTTTCAAGAATTCTGATATATTTATCGGAAGAAATAGTGGTACCGTCGGGTTTGATCCATCTGGTAAGCGCCTCGCCGCCGGTTACATTCATGTATGCATCAAATACAGGCTGAAGGAAGATGTGGAACTGTCCCTCATCAAGCATTGCCTGGAAGTTGTTTAAAAATTCAGCTTCCGTTTCTGCTTGTTTTAACAGCTTGTTCGTATAGTAAGTCAGTACATTGTCTCGTCTGTCATGCAGAGTCCTAAGAGCAAGATCTGCTCTTTCTATCATCATGGTAACAGGGATATCAGGGTCATCTATTCTGAAAACGCCAAGATGAAAATAAAGATGATAGTTTTCAGTATCTATCATTTTACCGATTTCTTCAACGAAATCCATGAAAAGCCCTTCGTCAAATCTTTCCTCAGGCATGCATAAAACAAAATGGTCAGCATGAATGCGCCCGTATACAGTGTCAGGGCCACAGGTCCTTCTGAGCATATCCGCAATGGCAATAAGTACTTCATTACCTCTTTGTGTTCCGTATCGTTCGTTGAGTGTGCGGAAATGACGGATGTCACCTGTGATAAGAACTCGTTTTGTATCGGGGTCGTCTACAAGCATCCGTCTGACTTCACGACAAATACCATCCAGGTTATAGAGCCTTGTAAGAAGGTCATGTGTTGCGATGTAATCCGCTTCTGTCATTCCCTGAGACATCTGTTTACCTGTATCTCCTGCAGAAATCTGGACAGGGGCTTCTGTGGGCACGGATTCTTTTTCATCAATGCTTATAAGCTCCATGACGCAGGAAAAATTATTTCTGTCAGGAAGAATAAGTCTGATAGGAATAGACTGTATAAGAAACTTGTGTTTATCATATACTTCTTCTTTTGTCTGTCTCTGCCCGCTCATTACAGCACGATAACTGCTGCAGTTGGAACAACGGGAAGCGGCATTCCATGCAGAATAACACTCTTTTTCATAATGGATTTCTCCGGAAGTGTCCACAGAAATCTCACGACACTCTACAGGATCTACTATCCTGACCGTATCGTACATTCGCTTCATATAATCCATCATTTGTTTTAGCTCATGATAGGTATATTCCTCTACATTCATAATTAGTCCTCTTTGGACGATTCATTCTTTGAAGCAACCTGGGCTTCCTTTTTCTGAATCCATTCCTGATATGAAAAATTGAAAATCGCAGCAAAAGGGATGGCAAGCATGATGCCTGCAACTCCGAACATTCTGCCGCCCACTACCAAAGTCACAAGTATCCATACAGCTGATACTCCAAGGGTATCGCCGAAGAGCTTGGGCTTTATGATATATCCGTCAATAGTCTGAAGTACTATGGTGAAAATCAGAAATATAAGTGCATGCATAGGATTAACAAGTACAAGTATAAAGCTACCGAATATGGCACCGACGATTGGACCGAAGGTGGGAGCAAGATTGGTAACACCTACAAAAAGTGATATTAGAACAGAGTATGACATGCCTGTTATGATCATGAAAATCCAGTTCACAATACCCACTATAAGACCATCTAAAATATCTCCTGCAATGTAGCGCTTAAGGATGTCATTACTGGTATTCCAGAAGTCACCCATTTTTTCATATGTAGGAGATTTTATGTAAAGCTTCAAAAGTCTTGTTGTTCCTGCAAGAAGCTTATCCTGCCCTGACAGAAAATATATTGCGAGAATTGAACCAAGTATGAAATTAAAAAATCCCTGTCCGATTCCTGCTGAGACATTTATTATCTGGGATAAGGCAGTAGGGAGCTTTTGTGTAAACTGTGACAGGAAGGTATTGATCCTGCTGGTTATACCGGATAGATTGATATTATAATGGCTGGCACTTGCACTAAATTTGTTGAGGAGTTCCTCGAGTGATGAAGCATAGCCGTTGAGGTTTGAAATAAAGGTTGAAACACTGTCAACAAGCTGAGGTATGAGAGCCAGCATAAGTACGGCTATAAAAAGGAGTATGACTAAAAATGACAGGAGAATTGCCAAAGACCTTTTTATGCCTTCTTTTTTTATTTTAGAAAGAATAGTTCTCTCAAAAAAGGCAACCAGTGGGTGTATAACATATGCCAGAATGAGCCCTGTTATAACAGGTGAGAAGTATTTTCCAAGTATTTTTATGCCATTGAATAAAAGGTTAATATGCGAAAGCCCCAAAAAAACAATGACAGCAGCACATGAAGCCACGGTGTAAGGAAACCATTTCTGGTTCATACATTTTTTTAAGAAATTCATAATCAGTATATGTGCCTATAACGCACAAACCCCCAATCTATTGTAGTTTATAACTACATTCTAGTATTTGATGGCTCGCTATTCAATTAAAAAAGTATTAAGTTTCGTTATATTATGTACGGGTAGGGGTTAATGATTTTTTTTAACAGATAAACCGATAGCAGATATAATAAACACCAGGATCAGTCCTGAAAAAATACCGCAGGTAACTGTGCTCCGCACGTATTCCATATGCGGTGCATTTTTCTTAAATACATACATGGTCGGATCATTTTGGTCGTATCCCTCAACCAGATTGCCGCTTTCTATGGCAGCGTCCACGTCTTCCTGAGTCATCTCTATGTTTTTATGAGAAAAATATGGATCTGCTATATCAGAGTTGACATAAAGAACCTGGGGTTCCTGCACAGTAAAGGTGTAGATGGCTGAGCTTAAAAGTCCTGCAGTTGCAAAAATAAGTGCATACTTTACAAGATTAGTTCCGATTTCATAAAAGAGCGATGAAAGGCAATGCTTTCCATCGTTGAAAAAATGAAGATCAATGGAAACCTCCTTCTCGCCAAGGGGGAGAAGAAGAATCTCTCTGTTAAATAATTCCGAAAGAGATCTGCTCTTTTGAGAAACGGTTTCGTAAAACCAGGAGCCGATGAAGATAAATGTTATATTTTTGTAGCTTAGGTTAAACAGGAAGGGATCGCTCATTCCGATGAAGCAGAAGGTTATTAAAATGGCAAGCTCAGAGGTCTGATTTTCTTTAACCAGATGTTTTATCCAGAGCATGTACAAAATGCATACAACTGCAAATGAGATAACACCAAGCTGCAAAAAAAGGTAAAGGAATGAGTTGTCCAACATGTACCAATTGGTTGGAGTGGGGTTAAAATATGATCCGAAGGGTGTTATTTTTTCATTGGTGAGAAAGTAAAGTGCATATTCATAACGCTTGTGAAGAAGCTTGTTCATGAAAGTGAAAACACTTCCTTTTGCCAGGATTGGGCCTACAATGGAAAAAATAACAGTTGCGGGAAATAACAGGTATATTACTGTATCCTCAAAACGTGAGCGAGTTGCCCTTGTTTGCAGATAAAAGTTTATAACAAGATAAATAGTAACGGATATCAGTCCTGTAAGACTTACGGTATATAAATAGAGATACAGGTTTATGAGCATGGCAAATACAGAGGCCTGTATAAGCTTCAGCGTGGTTTTGTTTTTATATAAATAAAAAAACAGAATAACGAGTATTAAAAAGGTGGTATGAGTTGTGTTTGGGTACGGATAGCCAAGGGAGTGCCTTAGCAGGAACCCGTAGCCGGATCTTTTGTTCATGTGATTGAGTTCCGGTATTAGTCCGGTAACAGATAATAGATATAAAATAAAATAGGAGAAGGACAAAACATACAGTCCTAAGCGCATGACCTTTTCTTTATTTATACCTTTCATACCAAGCATCATGGTAAAGTATATTAAAAGCCCCTTTTCACCGGAGAAGACATAAGTAAGTGCGCCTGTCGACAAAATGGCAGTTCCCAGAAGATACTCATAAACGGTATGCCTTGTGGAAATAAGTTTAAGGAAAAAAAAGACTGATCCAAGTACCAGAAGGCCGTTATAAACAGCCTGACCTTCGTAGAGACCCACTGCGCGGGCACCAAAAAGGCAGAGAAAATATATATAATAAATAAGTTCATGTATTTTTATGTTATTATTTGTTGAAGCTTTGGATTTTTCCATTGGAAATGCGACTCCTTAAGGGGCTACCATTTATTCTAAAAAGGATTATAGCAGATATGTGTGGTGTAGAGATAAAAGATTTAAAGAATGCTTTAGTTTCGTTCTTTTGCACATGGGGGCTACAGCTTTTATGTGGGATTACAGTCAGAAATCCTATGACATTGGTTTTCTTTGCGGCATTTTTTTATATCGGAAGAAAGGTACAAAACGGAAAACGTAAGGGAAAAGAAGTAGCGACAATTGTATCGCTTATTTTGGCGGTGACAGTTTCTTTTACTTTTGGAAAAAATGCAGTGGCGGGGTTTGACAGCTCTCTGTTCAGGCTTCTTGGAACAGGAATAATGCTGATTGGACTTTTTTTTTCATATTTTAGGATCCTGCAGCTTATTTTTGGAATAGGGGTTGCTTTTGGGAATGAAACTGAAACAAAAAATTATTCTGCTGCTTATCATGATGACAGAATAGTATTTGTCATATCAGCGATTATATGTTTTTTATTTTGGATGCCATACTTTTTATATGAATTTCCCGGAATAATGACAGCTGATTCAATTGTCCAATATGAGCAGATAATAGGTGTAAACAGCTGGTCTAATCATCATCCTGTAGTGCACACGCTTGTAATTGGCTTTTTTTACAGGCTTGGACTTGGAATAACCGGGGATGCTAATAAGGCGATAAGCTTTTATACTCTTGCTCAGATGATATTTCTGGCTATGTGCTGCGGACGAGTGGTAATCTGTGTAAAAGGGATTCTGGGTAACCTAAGAGGTGCTTTACCGGCTCTTTTATTTTTTGCCCTTGTGCCCTTTAACGCTGTTTTTGCCGTTACAATCTGGAAGGATGTGCCCTTTGCCGGAATTATGATGCTTATGGGATGCAGACTTATAACAATGGCAAAAAAGGACAGGGTGTCCGGTGTTGATGTGGCGGTTCTTGCCGCAGAAGCTGTTATGGTTTCGCTTTTCAGATCAAACGGATGGTATGGCTTTTTGATAAGCGTGCCTTTTATAATTTACGTGTTCAGAAAAGATGTTGTGAAAATTATAGCTGCACTTTTGGCATCGATTATCATAGTAATTATCATAAAAGGTCCTGTAATGAACGGAGCGGGAGTGACACAGCCGGATTTTACCGAGTCACTTTCTCTTCCTTTACAGCAGATAGCGAGAGTACTTGTAAATGACAGAACACTCTCCCGGGAAGAAAAAGAGCTTGTGGATAAGGTTATTGACACAACGTATATACACGAACTATATGCACCCGATTTTGCGGATAATATAAAGGAGCTTGTAAGAGCTGGGCATCCCGAGGTAATAGAGGAAAATAAAGCAGTTTATCTGGGACTCTGGATAAGACTGGGACTTAGATATCCTGCAGATTATATCCGGGCATGGTTTGACTTGGAAGGCGGATACGTGTATTCTGATATTCCCTACGAAGTTGGAAATATTGATGGGATAATGCCTAATGGCTACGGCCTTGTTCAGACACCTCTTATCGGAGGAAAGGCAGTAGTAAAGGGTAAGGAGATACTTATTAAGCTTGGAAGCTTTGTGCCGTTGTATGGGATGCTTTGGTGTGCGGGTGCGTATACATGGCTGGTGGTGTATCTTCTGATATTGATATTAAGAAAGAATAAAGAAGAAAAAATAAAAAAGTACCTTCCGTTTGCTATTTTGCAGGCGGCGGTTATTTTTACTCTTCTTATTGCAGCTCCTATGGTTGATTTTAGGTATGAATACGGAATTGTAATGCTGATGCCGCTTACAGTGGCGATTTGTGTTATTATTAATAAAGCAGAAAAAGAAAATTTGAAATTGGACTAAGGATATTTACGGATGTACGGATTTGACTCAAGAATCAGATATACAGAAACAGATCTGCAGCATTACCTTACGATTGAATCTTTGATAGATTATTTTCAGGATTGCTCGACTTTTCAAACACAGGAAGGCCCGGCAACCATAGAAAAAATGGAAAAAAAGGATATCGCATGGGTGATAAACAGCTGGCAGGTTGTGATAAACAGACTCCCAAAGCTTGGGGAGAGGGTTACCATAGGAACTGTTCCCTATGAATTAAAAGGGTTTATCGGTTTAAGGAACTTTTTTATGGATACTGTTGAGGGTGAGCGGCTTGCTGTTGCCAATTCGGTATGGTCACTTATCAATATGAAAAAGGGTGCACCCACCAGAGTGGATGATGATATTATTGCGACCTACCCGCTTGACGAGAAACTTCCTATGGATTACGCGCCGAGAAAAATAGCGGATCCGGAAGATGCAAAGATATATAATGCCGAAGTCAAAAAGGTTGGATTGCACCATCTGGATTCAAATAATCATGTAAATAACGGGCAGCATATAAGAATCGCACTTGGAGCTTTTAGCCGGGTGGCTGAAAGAGAGGAACTTAGTGACTTAGAAACGCTTTCCCGCAGCAGGGAAGGACTTCAGATACGGGCAGAATACAGGCAGCAGGCCTACCTTGGGGATGAGATAAACCCGGTGATTTATGTAAAGAACAATGTATATACGGCCTTTTTAAATGACAATAAAGGAAAACCGTATTCAATAGTAGAGATAAAAAGGATTGAGAAATGTTAAGATTAGGAGAAAAACAGGAACTGATAATAATAAAGCAGGTTGATTTCGGTGTTTACCTCGCTGAAAAAGAAGGAAGCGAAGACAAGGTCCTTCTTCCCAAAAAGCAGGTGCCTGCAGATGCCGGACTTGGTGATAAACTCACGGTATTTTTATATAAAGATTCCGATGACAGGCTCATCGCAACCACAAATACGCCAAATCTGATGCTAGGCCAGGTTAATATGCTGACCGTAAATGATGTCGGCAAAATTGGCGCATTTATGGACTGGGGACTTGAGAAGGATGTGCTTTTGCCTTTCAGAGAACAGACACGCAGGGTTAAAAAAGGTGAGAGTGTCCTTTGTGCACTTTATGTTGAC
This sequence comes from Butyrivibrio sp. AE3004, assembly GCF_000703165.1. NCBI lineage: Bacteria > Bacillati > Bacillota > Clostridia > Lachnospirales > Lachnospiraceae > Butyrivibrio > Butyrivibrio sp. AE3004. The sequence continues at coordinate 2,981,637 of NZ_JNLQ01000002.1, read as the reverse complement.
AAATCCGGAAGACTTGCAGTTACTATGAATGTATACGAATTTTTAAGAACTGACAGCCCTTACCACAAGGAGGACAGAGTCAGGGGAACGGTATATGAGACCAGCGGAAACTTCGGAGTTTTTGTTGCTGTAGATGATATTTTTTCCGCACTCATTCCCAAAAAGGAATTGTATGGGGATATAAGGGTCGGAGATGAGATAACAGCAAGGGTAATAGAAGTCAGAGATGACGGAAAGCTTACCTTAAGTGTCCGTGAAAAGGCATATCTTCAGATAGATACAGATGCACAGCTTATACTTGAAAAAATGGAGAAAAACGGAGGAAAGCTGCCTTTTACAGACAAGGCTGATCCACAGCTTATAAGAGATGAGATGTCCATGAGTAAGAACGAATTCAAAAGAGCAGTCGGGCATTTGCTTAAAGATGGAAAGATAGAAATAGGCGAAAATGAGATCAAGCTTATCTAAAAAATAAGACAGCCCCGCATATATTATATGTTTTTTAGCTTTTGTACTAAAAAAGATAAATAATATATGTGGGGTGTCTTAGTGTAAGGCCTTACCGTTAAAGGCGAACATCGATTGTGCCACCCAGGTTCGGGTTTACCGACCTTTCGAGAGCGGACACATCCATCAGTTCTTCAATGGTATTGCCTACTTCCGCCATTGCGTCAAGATTGTTGGCAAGCATAGCCGTACCCCAATCCTGCTGGATTCTACTGGCTGATAATGCCATTGATAATTCGGGTATGTCCATAGGCACCTCCTTACTGCATCCTTTTTACGTATGAGAATACGCTTATGGATTTCTATTTCTTATATCGGAATATGAAGAAAAAATATTATTATGGAAAATCAACAAAAAAGAAGAGAGAATTTGTGGATTTTTATGCATTAATCGAGTAGAATAAAATAAGAACAATGAAAAACTAATTGTGGGAGATTTAATATGATTTCAAATCAAATCCTTCAAAATACAATAGACGGGCTTAAAGGCATTGCACATGTGGATTTATGTGTCCTTGATGTTGATGGCAATGAAGTTGCGGCTACTAAACCTGACTTTGCAAGGATGGGAGAACCTGTCAGAGATTTTGTCAGATCCCCTGCTGATTCACAGGAGATTCAGGGATATCAGTTTTTTAAGGTATATGATGAGCAGCAGCTTGAGTACATTCTTATTGCGGCAGGTAGCGGCGAGAGTACTTATACCATTGGCAAGATGACGGCATATCAGATTCAGGGGCTTCTTGTTGCCTATAAGGAGCGCTTTGACAAGGACAACTTTATAAAAAATCTGTTGCTTGACAATCTTTTGCTTGTTGATATATATAGTAGGGCGAAGAAACTTCATATTCCCACAGATGCAAAACGTGCAGCCATGATCGTTTCAGCAGATAAAGTTCGGGAGAATAATGTGCTTGAGCTTATCCGCACACACGGAACAGGGAATGGCGGAGATTTTGTAACCGAGGTAGACGAGGACAATGTTATCGTTGTTAAGGACACTTCGGAATTTAACAAGCCCGAAGAAATATCCAGGGCTGCTGTTGAACTTCAGGAACATCTTGAAGCTCAGGGAATTACAAATGTACATATTTCGATAGGTACTGTAGTCGGAGAGATCAAGGAAGTCAGTCGCTCCTATAAAGAAGCCAAGATGGCTCTTGATGTAGGCCGGATTTTCTTTGATGAGCGGAAAGTCATAAGCTATGGGGAACTTGGAATCGGACGACTTATTTATCAGTTACCGATACCGCTTTGCAAGATGTTTATTCGTGAAATCTTCGGCGGAAGAAATCCTGACGGTTTTGATCAGGAAACTCTTACCACAATAGATAAGTTTTTTGAAAACAATCTTAATGTTTCAGAAACATCGAGACAGCTGTTTATCCACCGTAATACACTTGTTTACAGACTGGATAAGCTGCAAAAGAGCACAGGCCTTGACCTTAGGGTGTTTGATGATGCGATCACATTCAAAATTGCTCTCATGGTCGTAAGATACATGAAATACATGGAGCGATATTAAACTTACGGACATATAATTGTGCATTTAAGAAATCTTACATTATTTTTAGTAACAAACAGGTAGTAGAGGAATTAAGTATGGAAAAAGTTAACAGAAGAAAGCGAATGGCTGGATCCGTTTCCGCTGATGATATTATCACGCTTGAAAACGTGACAAAATCATATTCTACGGGAGCACCAGCCTTAAATGGAGTCACCCTTCATATAAAGAAGGGTGAATTTGTTTTTATAGTAGGTGACAGCGGATCGGGAAAATCCACGCTGATAAAGCTGCTTTTAAGGGAGCTTGTACCTTCTGACGGAACGATCATTGTAATGGGGCAGGACCTCGGGAGAATGAGACACAGAAACATTCCTAAATTCAGAAGAAAGCTTGGAATAGTTTTTCAGGATTTCAGACTTTTGAAGGACAGAAATGTTTATGAAAATGTAGCTTTTGCTCAGAGAATAATACAGAAATCCACAAGGGATATAAAGAAAAATGTGCCTTCGGTACTTGCGATGGTAGGACTTGCCGGAAAGTACAAGAGTAAGGTTACACAGCTTGCCGGAGGTGAGCAGCAGAGAGTTGCACTTGCAAGAGCGATTGTAAATAAGCCGGATATATTACTCGCCGACGAGCCTACAGGTAATCTGGATCCTAATAACACATGGGAAATCATGAAGCTTATGGAGCAGATTAACGCAAATGGGACGACGGTTATCGTTGTTACACATAACAGGGAGATTGTTAACGCGATGCATAAGCGCGTTATAACTATGAAAAAAGGCGTCGTGATTCGCGACGAAGAAGAGGGTGAGTATCACGATGAGGATGAGTAGTTTTTTCTATACAATAGGACAGGGCTTTAAAAATCTTAACCGCAATAGATGGTATACACTGGCGTCAATTGCAACAATAAGCGCCTGCCTGTTTTTGTTTGGTGTTTTTTATTCGGTAGTAACTAATTTTCAACATATTGTAAAGACAGCCGAAGAAGGTGTGTCGGTTACGGTTTTCTTTAATGAGGGAGTGGGAGAGGATATAATTCTTGCGACTAAGTCTCTTATAGAGAAGAGACCGGAAGTCAGCAGAGTTGATTATATTTCCGCACAGGATGCCTGGGATACCTTTAAGGCGGATTACCTTGGTGAATATGCAGATGGCTTTACGGAGAATCCGCTGGAGGATTCTGCCAACCTTCAGATTTATCTGAGTGATGTTTCAATGCAGCCTGCACTTGTTACTTATCTTGAATCAATTGATGGAGTAAGAATGGTCAACAGATCTGAAGTTACTGCATCAACGCTTGATGGTATCAATAAGCTTATCGGCTATGTGTCACTTGGAATTATCGGAATACTTTTACTGGTTTCCATTTTCCTTATAAGCAATACGGTAACAATTGGTATTTCCGTAAGAAAAGAAGAGATAAACATTATGAAGTACATTGGAGCTACTGACTTTTTTGTACGTGCTCCTTTCGTTGTCGAAGGTATCATAATCGGAATTATAGGTTCACTTATACCGCTTGTAATAGTTTACTTTGTCTACAACAAAGCAGCAGAGTTTTTGGCAATCAGATTTTCAATGCTGAACTCAATACTGGATATCCTTCCGGTAGGTCAGATTTTTGAGGCACTTACACCTATTTCTATATTGATGGGTGTGGGAATTGGCTTCCTCGGAAGTGTCACAACAGTTCGTAAGCATCTACATGTATAAAAGAGCTTTATGTACTGGCAACTGACAGGTATGAGTCAGATAAAAACATGTATTTTTTGATGAGAGTTGTTTGGGGAGGCTGCTTGATTTGAAAGGCAGAGGATTTGAAAAAAGAATAATCGGAGTTGTACTTCTTCTGTGTCTGCTTGCGGGCACAGTTTCTTTTAGTACAGTATCTGTGCGGGCTGCTGTTACTGCAGAGAGCATTAAAAAGAAAGAGGGACAGATATCAAGTGCAAAAAAAGAGAGGGACTCAATGAAGAACTCTCTTACAGATCTTCAGGCTGTAAAAAAATCCCTGGAAAAGGAAAAAACGGATCTTAATTCATACATAACAAAGCTTGATACAAATCTCACTGATATTCAGAAAAGAATAGAGGATCTTACAGCAAAAATATCTCAGAAGGAGCAGGATATTGAGGTGACAACTGCGGAACTTGAAGAAGCAATCCGGGTTCAGAATGAGCAGTATGAAGCCATGAAAAAGAGAATCCGCTTCATGTATGAAAAAGGAAATAATCTATATTTTCAGCTTTTACTTGAGACCGGAACATTTTCGGATATGTTAAATAAAGCAGAGTACATAGAAGAGCTTTCAGCCTACGACAGGATGAAACTTGAAGAGTACATTGCACATACAGAGCTAACGACTATTACAAAAGAGGCTCTTGAAGAAGAAAAGAAGACTCTTGATGAGGCAAAGGCCGATGTCGTTATAGAGGAAGGTAATCTTCAGAATCTTATAGCTCAGAAAAACTCAGAGGTCAATACAATTCAGGCTAATATAAAGGATAAAGAGGCTGCAATCGCCGAATATGAGAAACAGATAGCTGATGAAAATGCTACTATCGCTGCTCTCGAAAAAGCTGTTGAAGCCGAAAAGGCAGAGCTTGCAGCTCAGAATGCCAGAAAATACGACGGAGGAATGTTTGCATTTCCCTGTCCGTCTTATACCAGAATATCTGACGACTTTGGTATGAGAATGCATCCCACTTTGGGAATAAAGAAAATGCACAATGGCATTGACCTTGCTGCTCCAAGCGGATCGGCAATTGTAGCGGCTTATGACGGAAAGGTTGTTGCTGCGGCTTATAACTCTTCAATGGGTAATTATGTTATGATATCCCATGGAAGCGGTCTTTATACAATTTACATGCATGCGTCATCACTTAGTGTTTCAACCGGGGCAGAGGTAAGCAAAGGGCAAAGAATAGCTTCTGTAGGGTCAACTGGAAGGTCTACCGGACCGCATCTTCATTTTGGTGTGAGATTGAACGGCAATTATGTCAGTCCGTGGAATTATGTGAAGTGAGTCACTATACTGAAAGGAAGTATCACAATGGAAGAACCAAGAGATAATAAAATAGTAATGCTCATTATCGGGCTGCTTATGGGAATTGCTTCTACAGCACTTGTAGTTGCGGCTGCCTTTTTCATAATAAAGATAAAAGGCTTTGCCTTTACTTCTTCGCAGGTTCAGGATACTGATTCGGCACTAAGTGAGGAAACCATAAATAAAGTAAAAATAATAGAAGATACGATAGGTACTTATTATTATAAAGTGGATATGGACAGAACAGCAGAGGCTGATGCTATTTACAAAGGAGTGGTTTCGTCACTTGGAGATCCATACTCAGAGTATTACACCACAGATGAGTATGAGGATCTAATGTCTGATACCCAGGGAATATATTATGGAATTGGTGCATACGTAAGTATGGATAAAGATACCAAGCTTCCTCGAATTACAGGAACGATTAAGGATTCGCCGGCTGAGGCAGCAGGACTGAAGGCCAATGATGTCATTTATAAAGTTTCTGGTGAGAGCGTACATGGAATGAGCCTGACTGAGGTTGTGGGAATGATAAGAGGTGAGATAGGAACTAAGGTTGAACTCACCATTTATCGTGAAGGAGAGACGGATTATCTTGAGATTGAAGTTGAAAGAGATAAAGTAGAAGCACAGACTATCAACACAACCATGCTTGAGGATAATATCGGATATATTGGAATAACTGAGTTTGATTCGGTAACAACCGGGCAGTTTACGGAAGGTATTCAGGAGCTCAGGGACAAGAAGATGGAAGCTCTTGTTATAGATTTAAGATCTAATCCGGGCGGAAGCCTGTCGGCTGTGTGCGATATAGCAAGACAGCTTCTTCCTAAAGGTGATATTGTTTATACTGTGGATAGAGACGGCAATCGTGAGGATTATAAATGCGATGGTGAAAATGAAATAGATATACCGGTTGCTGTGCTTGTAAACGGATATTCAGCCAGCGCTTCCGAGATATTGTCAGGTGCTATTAAGGACTATGGCATAGGCACGATTATTGGTGAGACAACTTATGGAAAGGGTGTTGTTCAGCGTATATTCCCGTTTACAGACGGAACGGCTGTGAAGCTTACTATAAGTAATTATTTTACACCTAACGGAAATGACATAAATGGTGTCGGTATTACTCCCGATATTGAAATTGCACTTGATAATGAGGCATACAATAAGGATGGCACCGATAATCAGCTGAATAAGGCTGTAGAGGTTTTGAAAAAAGAGATGGAAAAGGCAGGCAATAAATTGGATAAAGCTGCCTGAGAAAAATAATAAAGCGCAAAGAAAATCAGATCGTTTTCTTTGCGCTTAAATTTTTTTCTTTACAATTCAGTCACAATGATATATATTCAACTATGTTTTTATTTCTGACCTGTATTCGTATTCTTCGGATACATTTTTCCATTTGAAACAATACAAAATGAAAGGATGTGTAAATTTGTGAATTATTGTGCGGCTTCTCTTCGGGATTCGGGAGAAGAAATGAACAATGATGGCTTAATGATAAAGGGAATACATGCCGATAAGTCTTCGGACTATGTGATCATGGTATTAAGCTCTGACAAAAAGAACGGAAAATTGTGTGACAAAATCGTAAGAACAGCGGAAAAAGCTGTGAATAAAGTGGATATGAACGATATGAAAAAAGTGTTTGAGAGACTTTTTATGAAGTTTAGAGGAAAGGGGATTTTTTTAAAAAGAAAGAATCCCGATATCACAGTGCTGGTACTGAAAGGTATTAACTATTACGTTATGAATCGCGGTGATAATAAGATAATGAGAGTCGGAAGGCTTGGTGCGGAGGAAATAGTCCCTACATTAACCGAGGGGCAAAAAGGAGATTATTATTATTCGGAAGGGAGGCTTCCTGAAGGAAGTACACTAATCGCTGCAAACAGTGCCTTTTTCGAAAGACAGATGAAAACGGATATTCATAAAAGACTGTGTCCGCAGATGTGTGTTGATGGAGAGGCTATGCAAAATAACATAGAATATTTGCGAAAACTCCTCTGGAGCAGAGGAGAAGGAAGACCTGTAACAGCAGCTGCGGTATGTGTAAGATGAGTAATATAGCAAAAATAGGCAGTGGAGGAAATGCCGATGTATATAAGCTTTGCAACGGCGGGGAGATGCCTGAATGTGCATTAAAGATCGCAAAAAAAGATAAAGCCTGTATTTTGCAGTTTGAAAATGAAAAGAAAGTTCTGAAGTACCTGTCCGAGAAAAAATATAAATATTCACCACGATTTTTGAGTGGTGGTAAGGGCGAAATACTTATGGAACTTCTTGAGGGAAGAAATCTTGATTCGATTGATCTGAGTAATCTTACGGAAAGTGAGCTTAAAAAGCTCTTTTTAAAAATGTGTGATATGCTGTTTGACCTTCATGGGCTTAATCCTCCTGTGATACATAGGGATATAAAGCCATCTAATATTTTGATTGACAGAAATGGAAATCTAAGGCTGATCGATTTTGGAACCTCGAGATTACTTGGAGGATATAGAGAAGATGACAATTGGACAGATAAAGCACCTACGGCAGGGACCAGAGGATATGCCGCACCTGAACAGTATGGCGGCCTGATCGAGGATTTCAGAACCGATATTTTTCAGCTTGGAAAGACTATAAGCAAATTGATGGGCAAAACTATGGTTTCGGATGGTTTTTACGAGAATATGCTAAGGGTCAGTGAGAGATGCTGCTTTTCAAGTATTAGCGAAAGGTACACCTGTGTAGGCGATATTAGGATTGATATACTGAAAATTTCTGCAAGTCAACGGAAAAAATGTAGGCTCGAAAAAGTTATCGCAAAATTTAAAAAGAGACAGAAAAGCCGAAATGACCGCAAAAAGGAGAGAGTCTTCATTGATATAGTAAGGACGTGTGATTCGATTGAGTTTTTATGAAGCATATGCTAGAATAAATGATACACCGAAAATATGTTCGGAACAATTACAGAGGTAATCGCATGGATCATTTTGAGCTAAAATCGGAATACAAACCAACCGGAGATCAACCGCAGGCAATAGAGGCGCTGGTTAACGGATTTAAGAATGGTAATCAGTTTGAAACACTGCAGGGTGTTACGGGATCCGGTAAAACATTTGCCATGGCGAATGTTATTCAGGCATTAAATAAACCGACGCTTGTAATAAGCCATAATAAAACCCTTGCCGGGCAGCTCTACGGCGAGTTTAAGGAGTTTTTTCCTAATAATGCGGTAGAGTACTTCGTGTCTTACTATGATTATTATCAGCCTGAAGCCTATGTACCTCAGACGGATACATATATTGCCAAAGATTCGGCTATAAATGATGAAATTGATAAGCTTAGACTCTCAGCAACGGCATCTCTTACAGAGAGAAGAGATGTAATTGTTGTTGCCAGTGTGTCGTGTATTTATGGTCTGGGAAGTCCCGATGAATTTAAGGGGATGTCAATATCACTGCGTCCCGGAATGGAGAGGAGCAGAGACCAGATACTTAAGGACCTGGTTGCCATCCAGTATACGAGAAATGATCTTGATATAAACAGATGTAATTTCCGTGTAAGAGGGGATACTATCGAAATATTCCCTGCACAGGCGGATGATTACCTGATTCGGATAGAGCTCTTCGGAGATGAAATCGACAGAATATGTGAGGTGGAACCTGTTACGGGAACTATCAGGAACGAACTTACCCATGTGATGATCTATCCTGCATCGCATTACGTTGTTCCTCAGGAAAAAATAAACCTGGCATGTCAGAATATTGAGGCGGAGCTTGATGAACAGGTGAAGTTCTTTAAGAGCGAGGACAAGCTCATCGAAGCTCAGAGAATTGCCGAACGTACGAATTTCGACATAGAGATGATGCGTGAGACAGGTTTTTGCTCGGGAATAGAAAATTATTCAAGACATCTGAATTTCGCTAAACCGGGTGAGCCCCCACTTACGCTTATGGACTTCTTTGACGGTGAATTTCTTATAATCGTTGATGAGTCGCATATGACTATCCCGCAGATAGGAGCCATGTATCACGGTGACAGATCACGTAAGACAACACTTGTGGATTATGGGTTCAGACTTCCTTCAGCGCTGGATAACAGACCACTTAATTTTGAGGAATTTGAAACACATATTGATCAGATGCTTTTCTGTTCGGCAACGCCGGGACCTTATGAGGCTGAACATGAACTTTTACGTGCGGAACAGATCATAAGACCTACAGGGCTTCTTGATCCTGAAATATCGGTAAGACCTGTTGAAGGTCAGATTGATGATCTTATAACTGAGATCAATAAGGAAACGGATAAAAAGAATAAAGTCCTTATCACTACTCTTACCAAAAAGATGGCAGAGGATCTTACGGAATATCTGGCGGAAACAGGTATAAGGGTCAAATACATGCACTCTGACATAGATACGCTTGAGCGGGCACAGATAATACGCGATATGCGACTTGATGTTTTTGATGTACTGGTGGGAATCAACCTCTTAAGAGAGGGGCTTGATATTCCGGAAATAGCGCTTGTAGCAATAATCGATGCGGATAAGGAAGGTTTTCTCCGCTCTGAAACATCACTTATTCAGACTATAGGCCGAGCTGCCAGAAATGCTGACGGACGGGTTATCATGTATGCTGATAACATGACGGATTCGATGAAGAATGCAATTGAGATCACGGAACGAAGAAGAAAAATCCAACAGGCTTATAATGAAGAACACGGAATTACTCCACAGACAATAAGAAAGGCAGTCAGGGACCTTATCAGCGTTACCAAGGCAGTTGCGAAGCAGGAAGTTCAGTTCGAGAAAGATCCTGAATCTATGGATAAGAAGGAACTGGAGAAAGTCATAAAAGATGTTGAAAAGCGTATGAAGAAAGCTGCTGCAGAGCTTGATTTCGAGACAGCTGCCATGCTGAGAGATCAGATGATTGATCTGAAAAAACATCTGCTTGAAGTTACCGGAGGAAAATAATATGACTGATAATACACATATGACAAAGGAGAACACCACTGCAAAGCGCATCCTTTCAGATGATATACACGATTATATTCGTGTGCGGGGTGCAAATGAGCATAATCTGAAGCATGTTAAGGTGAAAATACCAAGAAATACACTGACTGTTTTTACGGGACTTTCGGGCTCGGGTAAATCATCTCTTGCATTTGATACCATTTTTGCTGAAGGACAGCGCAGATACATGGAATCTCTGTCATCCTATGCAAGAATGTTCCTTGGTCAGATGGATAAACCGGATGTTGAGAAAATTGAGGGACTTTCACCTACGATATCAATAGATCAGAAATCCACTAACAGGAATCCGAGATCCACTGTTGGAACTGTTACTGAGATATATGATCATTTCAGATTGTTATATGCGAGAATTGGTATACCCCATTGTCCTAATTGTGGAAGAGAAATACGCAGGCAGAGCGTTGATGAGATGGCAGATCAGATATTGTCTCTTCCGTCAGGTACCAGATTTCAGATACTTGCTCCTGTAGTTCGCGGGAGGAAGGGTGAACATGCCAAAGTTCTCGACAGGGCAAGACGAGCCGGTTATGTGCGTGTAAGGATTGATGACAGCCAGTATGATCTCTCTGAAGAAATAAAACTGGATAAAAATATAAAGCATAATATTGAGATAATTGTGGACAGGCTTGTGATTCGTGATGAACCGGACGAACTTAGGGGAAGACTTACGGATTCAATCGAAAGCGCACTTAATCTTGCAGAGGGTCTTCTTACTGTTGATGTAATTGATGGAAAACCCATGAACTTCAGCCAGAGTTTTGCGTGTCCTGACTGTGGTATTAGCATTTCGGAAATAGAACCAAGAAGCTTTTCGTTTAATAATCCATTCGGAGCGTGCCCTGAGTGTACGGGACTGGGATATAAAATGGAATTTGATGAGGAGCTGATGATTCCCGATAAAACGCTTTCTATAAATGAAGGATGTTTTCAGGTGATGGGATGGCAGTCTTCAAGTAAGGAGGGGAGCTTTACCAATGCTGTTCTGAGGGCACTTGCGAAAGAATACAAATTCGATCTGGACACACCTTTTGAGAAGTTGTCACCTAAAGTGAGAAATATGTTGGTTCATGGAGCTGACAGGGAAGTTACGGTTGCGTATACCGGTCAGCGCGGTGAGGGACGCTACCCTATTAAATTTGACGGACTTATAAAGAATGTAGAGCAGAGATATAGAGAGACATATTCGGAAAATCAGAAAGCAGAATATGAACAGTATATGAGAATCACGCCTTGCCCTGCATGTAAAGGACAGAGACTCAAGGCGGATTCCCTTGCAGTAACCATAGATGACAAAAATATTTATGAAATTACTTCATTTTCCATAGGTGAACTTCATGAATATCTGGAGGGATTAAAACTAACCAAGCAACAGGAACTGATTGGAGCACAGGTATTAAAGGAAATCAGAGCAAGAGTCGGATTCCTGATAGATGTGGGACTGGATTACCTCTCGCTTTCAAGAGCAACGGGAACTTTATCAGGAGGAGAGGCGCAGCGTATAAGACTTGCGACACAGATTGGGTCAGGCCTTTGCGGTGTGTGCTATATCCTTGATGAGCCAAGTATCGGACTTCATCAGAGAGACAATGATAAGCTTCTCAATACGCTTAAGAATCTCAGAGATTTAGGCAATACACTGATTGTGGTTGAACATGATGAAGATACCATGCGTGCGGCGGATTACATTGTGGATGTCGGACCGGGAGCCGGTTCTCATGGAGGTGAGATAGTTGCGGCCGGGACTGCCGAGGAAATAATGAAAGTAGAAGAATCCGTAACGGGACAGTATCTTTCCGGGAAGCTAAAAATAGAAGTACCCGACCACAGAAGAAAGCCGACCGGATGGATTAAAGTAAAGGGTGCTGAAGAAAACAACCTTAAAAATATTGACGTTAAATTTCCTTTAGGTGTGCTCACTATAGTCACCGGAGTGTCAGGATCGGGAAAAAGCTCTCTTGTAAACGAAATATTATACAAACATTTGGAGAGAGACTTAAACAGAGCAAGATGTATTCCGGGAAAGCATAAAGGGATAGAAGGGATTGAACAGCTCGATAAAGTAATTGCCATAGATCAGTCACCTATAGGACGGACACCGAGGTCAAATCCTGCTACTTATACAGGTGTTTTTGATATGATCAGGGATCTGTTTGCAGGAACGCCGGATGCCAAGACAAGAGGATATAAAAAGGGAAGGTTCTCATTCAATGTTAAAGGAGGAAGATGTGAAGCCTGCGGCGGAGACGGTATTATAAAAATAGAAATGCATTTTCTTCCCGACGTATATGTTCCCTGTGAAGTATGCGGTGGAAAGCGCTACAACAGAGAGACGCTGGAGGTTCGCTACAAGGGCAAGAACATATATGATGTACTCGATATGACTGTGGAAGAAGCTCTTCCTTTCTTTGAGAATATAAAAACAATAAAGAGAAAGATTAAGACGTTATATGACGTGGGGCTTGGTTATGTTAAGCTGGGGCAACCCTCAACGGAATTGTCAGGTGGTGAAGCACAGAGAATAAAACTTGCTACCGAACTTTCAAGGGTAAGTACAGGAAAAACCATCTATATACTTGATGAACCCACGACAGGTCTTCATTTTGCGGATGTACAAAAACTTGTAAAAATATTACACGAGTTGGTAGAGACAGGGAATACGGTTATAGTTATTGAGCATAATCTGGATGTTATAAAAACAGGTGACTATATAATAGATATGGGACCTGAGGGCGGCTCCGGAGGAGGTACCGTTGTTGTGCAGGGCACGCCGGAACAGGTGGCTAAGTGTAAGGAATCCTATACCGGTGCATACATCAAAAAGATGCTGGAGAAAAAATAAAAATTTTTTGCAAAAAAGTATAAAGTTTTTATAAAGTTATGACGATATTGATAAAGACTAGAATATTGGAAATTAAAAAATTGTGATTTGATGTTTTAAATATTGCCCTATTGGTTTATAATGCTTAATGAATTATAACGTTTAATAGTTAATGTGAGCGACTATGCGCTCTGAGCCTTATTTCCAGAAAGGGGTAATAGATTTCATGCAGTATACAGATATCGGAATTGACTTAGGTACAGCCAGCATCCTGGTTTACATCCGCGGTAAGGGTGTAGTTTTGAAGGAACCCTCTGTTGTGGCATATGACAGAGATACTGAGAAGATCAAGGCAATCGGTGAAGATGCGAGATTAATGCTTGGCCGTACACCCGGCAATATTGTTGCTGTAAGACCGCTTAGACAGGGTGTTATTTCGGATTACAAAGTAACAGAGCAGATGATGAAATACTTCATCACAAAGGCTATAGGTCACAGGACTTTCCGTAAGCCTCTCATAGCGGTATGTGTACCCAGCGGAGTAACAGAGGTTGAGCGTAAGGCTGTTGAAGACGCTACTCTTATGGCAGGTGCCAGAGATGTTCGTATTATAGAAGAACCCATCGCCGCAGCAATAGGAGCAGGTATAGATATTACAAAGCCATGTGGAAACATGATAGTTGATATAGGTGGTGGTACATCAGATATTGCCGTTATTTCACTTGGCGGAACAGTTGTCAGCACATCGGTTAAGATTGCCGGTGATGATTTTGATGAAGCTATAGTCAGATATATGCGTAAAAAGCATAATCTTCTTATCGGTGAGAGAACTGCCGAAGATATAAAGATTAAGATTGGTGCAGCATATCCAAGAGCAGAAGCTGATTATATGGATGTAAGAGGACGTAACCTCGTAACAGGTCTTCCCAAAACTGTAAAGGTGTCTTCCGAGGAGACAGAAGAAGCTTTGAGAGAAACTACAGCACAGATTGTTGAAGCAATTCACGGCGTTTTGGAGAAAACACCTCCGGAACTCGCAGCTGATATTGCTGACAGAGGTATTGTACTTACAGGTGGCGGCAGTCTTCTCCGCGGACTTGATGATCTTATTGCATCCAAGACAGGTATCAATACTGTTACAGCTGAGGATCCTATGACTGCTGTGGCTATAGGAACAGGAAGATATGTTGAATTTCTTGCAGGATATCGCGAGGTATAAAGTATTTAACCGGTGTGTATTTTGTCCGGTGTACACTTTGTTCCCGCAGATGAGTGCGGGAGCATGACTTCCTTATAAACATTGCTAAAACAATAAAGTATATAGGGGATAGTATATGGTAAAAGGTCTGTACACTGCCTACACAGGTATGGTAAACGAACAGAAACGCATGGATATCGAGACTAACAATCTCGCAAATGTGAATTCTACGGGCTTTAAAGAGGAACGTTCGGTTAGTCAGTCATTCCGTGATCTTCTTGCATTGAAGATTAAGGATTATTCCGATGCGCCTTGGACTGCCAGGAGACTTGGACTTATGAATCCGGGGGTCAAACTGGCCGGAACATATACTAATTTTGAACAGGGAGCACTGAGGCAAACAGGGCAGACTTATGATCTTGCCCTTAACAATGGGCTTCCTGATGTCGATGATGATTCAGTCAACGACAATATGAGTGCAGGTGGAAATGCATTTTTTGCTACATCGTTCGCATCCGATGATCCGGATGGCGGTGGGCAGCTTATCAAATATACCAGAGACGGTAATTTTACCCTGACGCTGGATGGATATCTTGTGACCAGCGAGGGTAATAATGTCCTGGATGTCAATAATAATCCCATTCAATTAGATCCAACAATGGACGCCACCATAAATCAGGACGGCACAATAGTTCAGAATTTTAATGTGGTTTCTACAATACAGGTTGCGCGATTTGATAATCCTCAGTTTTTACAGAGATATCAGGATAATGCATTTATAATCGGTGAAGGCGGTGCTCAGGTTATTTCAACAACTGCAGCTGAGGCAAATGCAACTGTTAATCAGGGATATTTGGAATCTTCAAATATAAGTGTTGTTGACGAAATGGTGAATATTATTTCAATTCAGAGGAATTACGAAACAAATTCCAAAGTAATGCAGGCTGAAGATGATACTATAGATATAGCAGTAAATCAGCTCGGAAGAATTCAGTAAAGACTGTTAAACTTATAGCGTGACGAGCCGATATATTAATTGGCGAAGTATAGTCATGACTCGCTAGGAGGTATTATATGGTAAGAAGCTTATGGACAGCAGCATCGGGAATGAATGCTCAACAGACAAATGTAGATACCATTGCAAATAATCTGGCTAATGTCAATTCGGCAGGCTATAAAGCACAAAGTGCAAAATTTAAGTCCTTATTGTATCAGGAGCTTAAGACCAAAACGGTTCAGACAACAGGCTCGCCTGTTAATTCGGATGTTGGACTCGGTGTCAGGGTATCGTCCATCAATTCTTTCTTTACGCAGGGAAATCTTCAGGATAATGATTCAAGCTCTGCATTTGCTATTCAGGGAGACGGATTTTTTGCATATTCAACGGATGCGCAGGATCTTAATGCAAACAATATCAGATTTACAAGAAATGGTAATTTTGTTTGGGCTCTAACGGAAGCAAATACCCTTGAACTTACAACGTCAGAGGGTAATCCGGTACTAGGTGTGGATGGTGGCCCTCTTGTAGTTAATGATGTAACTGTAAAGGCTTCGGATATTACCTGTGATGCTGAGGGTAATCTTTACTACCTTGATGCGAACCAGGATAGACAGGATATCGGAACAATAGCACTTTTCCAGTTTAGAAATGCAGAAGGCCTTGAGAGAATCGGTGACACAAGCTTTATGGCAACCATGGCAAGCGGAGATCCACTTCCTGAAGCTACTACACCAGGAATCAGAAGAAGCCAGGTGGTTCAGGGATATCTTGAAGGTTCAAATGTTAATGTTGCAACAGAGATGGTAAATCTGATTGTTGCTCAGAGAGCTTATGAGATGAATTCAACGGCAATTACTACCACTGATGAAATGATGCAGACTGCAAACCAGCTTAAGAGATAACCTTTAGGCATTATAATAATTTGATATATATCTTGCCTGATTATGCATATGCGTAGTCAACTTAAAGTGGATATCTTTGGGGTATGAAATTAAGGGGGGTGAGCTTTATGGCTATTGATATGAATTCTATGAATCTGTCAGGAATATCACAGTATGCAGCCAGCCAGACGGCTTCTGAAAAGGCAAGCGAGGCTGCTTCAAAGGCTAAAAGAATTCAGACGGATGATGATAAGGCAAAGGCTGATAAAGAGCTGATGGATGCATGTAAGCAGTTTGAAGCTTATTTTATGGAACAGATTTATAAGGGATATGAGAAAACAGCCAAGGTATTCAGTAAGGATGAATCTAATTCAATGGGGACACTTGTTGATTACTTTAAAGATATGACGATTCAGGATATAGCTGCTACCGGGGCAGATAAACAGAGCAACGGGCTTGCTCAAATGTTATATGAAAATATGAAACGCAACTATGATATTTAAAAATGTATGATTCATTCCCTCTTTTTGAAAAAGAGGGAATTTTTATGTAGCACGAAGTGCGGAATGTTCGTGTGCGAAATCGAGTAGGAGTCAGCCTGCTCGATTATTTATAGACGAGGAGCTTAATGGAAATTAAAGGTTATATAGATCATTTTATATACAGAAGTCCGGACAGGGCATACGGGGTGATGATACTTGTTTGCGATGGTGAGGAGATTACCTGTGTCGGAAGTTTTGTTGATGTTGATGAGGGTGATACGCTGGAAATAACAGGTGAAATGACGGAACATCCTGTCTATGGAGAACAGATCAAGGTAAGCAGTTACAAAATTGCAGCGCCGGATGATATAGAGTCTATGGAGAGGTACCTGGGGTCTGGAGCTATAAAGGGCATCGGCGAAACTATGGCAAGAAGAATAGTAAAAAAGTTTGGCAGCGATACCTTTAGGATTATTGAGGATGAGCCGGAACGACTTGCGGAAATTAAAGGCATAAGCGAGAAAAAAGCAAGGGATATAGCTATACAGCTTGCGGATAAGAAGGAGATGCGGGATGCTTTTGTATTTATGTCAGGATATGGTATATCAAGCACGATGTCAGTCAGGATTTATGAAAAATACGGGGCATCGGTTTATAAGATTTTAAAGGAAAATCCGTATAAACTTGCAGATGATATCGAGGGAATAGGCTTTAAGACCGCAGATGAGATTGCTGCCAGAGTAGGAATAAGTGTTGATTCGGATTTTCGCATACGGAGCGGGATACTTTATGTTTTGCTGGATGCGTCAGCAGAAGGAAACAGTTATCTTCCCAAGGACGAATTGATTAGAAAGAGCAAAGAGCTCCTTGGAGTAAATTCTGAAAACATCGAAATGATGATGGATAATCTGATGGTTGAAAGGAAGCTTATCTACAAAGGAGATAATGAAGTGTATGCCGCAAGCTTTTTTTATGAGGAGCAGGCTATTGCGGTGATGCTTAACGAATTGAATATAAAAGTATCTCATGAACCGGAAAGTGTTCTTCTTGACAGAATAAGAAGGATAGAAGAAAAACGTGGAATTGAACTTGATGAACTTCAAAGAAGAGCGGCTGCTGCGAGTGCCTCAAACGGAGTGGTCATTATTACGGGAGGACCCGGAACCGGAAAAACAACAACAATAAATACAATTATCAGATATTATGCAGAAGAGCAGATGGAAATAATGCTTGCGGCTCCTACAGGAAGAGCTGCAAAGAGAATGACGGAAACCACGGGATATGAAGCTTTAACGCTGCATAGGCTTTTAGGTGTGGGAGGTGGAATATCGGACGATAATGACGTAAAGACAAGAATTCATTATGAGAAAAATGCAGATAATCCACTGGAAGCGGATGCAATCATAATAGATGAAATGTCGATGGTTGATATGCATCTTTTTGCTGCTTTGTTAAAGGCAGTTCTCCCGGGAACACATCTTATCCTTGTGGGAGACAGCTCACAGCTTCCCAGTGTCGGACCGGGTCAGGTTTTGCACGATCTGATAGAGAGTAAAGCCTATACCACGATCACACTTCAAAAGATTTTCAGACAGGCTAAGGAAAGTGACATAGTAATGAATGCTCATCATATTAAAAACGGTGAGCAGATTAAAATGGACAATAAGAGCAAGGATTTCTTCTTCCTTAAGAGAGATAATGCGGATGTTATATATAAGCATATGATTGAACTTATAAGGGATAAACTTCCCGGGTATGTTGAATCACAAAGTAGTGACATTCAGGTTCTTACGCCAATGAAAAGAGGACCGCTCGGGGCTCAGACGCTCAATACTATTCTTCAGAAATACCTAAACCCTGCTGATCCTCATAAAAAGGAATATGTTCATGGTGACAGAGTCATTAGAGTTGGCGACAGAGTGATGCAGATTCATAATAATTATCAGGCAGAATGGGAAGTATTGGGGAAAAACGGAATTACCATAGAAAAGGGACTTGGTATATTTAATGGAGATATGGGTGTTGTAAGGGAGATAAATAATGCCATAAAGGAGCTGGTTGTAGAATTTGATGAAGGAAGATGTGTGGTTTATCCTTTTTCTGAACTTGATGATCTTGAACATGCATATGCTATAACAATACATAAATCCCAAGGATCGGAATATCCCGCTGTAATACTGCCTCTTCTTGGTGGACCGAGAATGCTTCTTAACAGAAACCTTTTGTATACAGCGGTTACAAGAGCACAAAAATGTGTAGTTGTACTGGGAAATGTCGAAACAGTAGAGACCATGATAAATAACGAAGAACAATTAAAGCGGTATACGGGATTAAAAGACAGAATCATGGAGGTCACTAATGGAACTGAGTAATATGGCAGAAAACGTGGTTTCTATTCTTTACCCGAGAAGGTGTCCTGTTTGTGATGAAATTGTAAAAAGAAATGAAGGCATAATTCATTTGGAATGTAAAGGACTTATCAAACCTGCCGGCAGATTGATATGCATGAAATGCGGAAAACCACTTGCTGGCAAAGAGACAGAGTATTGTGATGATTGTACGAAAACAAGGCACTATTTTGACAGAGGGTTTGGCGTATTTAAATACAGATCGATTTCAGGATCTTTATATAGGTTTAAGTATTCCGGAAGAAGGGAATATGCAGATTTTTACGCTGATGCAGCAGCAGAATATCTGGGAGAAAACATAAAGGCACTCAATGCGGATGCTATAATCCCTGTTCCGATGTACAGAAGGAAACAGAGAAAAAGAGGATATAATCAGGCGGAAGTTTTTGCAGATTCTTTAGGGAAAACTTTTAACATACCCGTCAGAAATGACGTTGTGGTCAGAGTGAAAAATACAGTTCCAATGAAGATGCTGACATCATCACAAAGACGTTCAAATTTGAAAAAAGCTTTTAATATAAGTCAAAATGATGTAGAATTTAAGTGTATTATCCTTGTTGATGACATTTACACGACCGGCAGTACTATAGATGAGCTAGCCAGGGAATTTCGAAGACATGGGGTGAATAGGATATTCTTTGTAACGCTTGCAATAGGCCAGGTGGTGTGAAAATAAGCACTGCAAAATTAGGAGGATATCATGAGTAATATTCGTAATTGTTCCAGATGTGGTAAGATGTTCAATTATATCGCAGGCGATGTGCTTTGCGAAAGTTGTAAGAAACAGATTGAAGAGAAGTTCCAACAGGTAAAAAAGTATATACAGGATAATCCGGGAAGCGGTTTGAAGAAGATATCTGATGATTGTGAGGTTTCTACCAAACAGCTTAAAAAGTGGATACTTGAGGAGAGACTTATGTTTACAGAGGATTCTCCGATTCAGATCACTTGCGAGAATTGCGGAGAACGTATTCAGACAGGAAGACTTTGTGCTAAATGTAAGGCTACTGTAACCAATGCGCTTAACGATACTGTGAAGCAGCGTCAGCAGGCGCTTGCTGCTGAGCTTGCCAAGAAACAGGCTGCTCAGAATTCGGATCAGAAGTCCGGAATGAAATTTCTTAGAACCTGAGGCTTTTATGTTAAATGAGGAGAGAGTAATCCTGATGACCAGGATGGCTGCATATGAGCAGCATGAGGGGAAAAAGAATAACGCTATAAACTCATACTTTCGCAGCGACTATGTCGGATTCCAGGTACTGAAGTCCATTATCAGTGCCACAGTGGTTTATCTGATACTGGTCGCTGCCTATGTGATGTATCATTTTTCTGATGTTTTGCAGGATGTATATAATACTGATGTAGCTGCAACAGCCAGAAAGTTTTTAATCTATTACATTGTGCTTGTAGCCGTATATTCAGTGATTTCATACATCATTTATTCCATTCGGTACGGAAAAATGCGAAAGAATATGAAAGCATACTACTCATGTCTTAAGAGACTTGGAAGGATGTATGAAAAGGAATAGGAAAAATGACGTCTTTACTTGAACTGCGGGAATATATTAAAAATTTTTATGTAAAATACGAGCTTTACATCACATATGTGTGGAAGTTTTTGCTATCATTGATTGCTTTTACCATGATTGGTAATAAGATCGGATATCAGACCAATCTGACAAAATTGCCCATATTGTTAATGGCAGCACTTTTGTGTTCTATTATGCCTACTAATTTTATGGTGCTTGTTTCTGCCGGATTTATTTTGGCGCATCTTTATAAGCTTTCAGTATTGTGTGCTGTTGTTGCGCTTATAATTTTTCTTCTGATGTTTTTACTTTACTTCAGATTTTCACCCAAGGATACTCTTGCGGTGATGTTGACACCCATGTGCTTTTATTTGAGCATTCCTTATGTGATGCCTATTGCACTTGGTCTTTTGGGAACTCCTTCATCGATTGTTTCCATGTCCTTTGGAATAATTGTTGCTTTCCTTGTTAATTACATTTCCGGAAATGCGACAAGTCTTACGGGTGCTCAGATGGAAGAGACCGTAGCACAGTTCCAGACAATTATTTCAGAGCTATTAAGCAACAAGCGTATGTGGGTATTTGTTGTTGCGTTTGCTATTACGCTTGCTGTTGTTTATACAATAAGAAGAATGTCGTTGGATCATGCATGGACAATTGCTATCATAGCGGGAGCACTGACAGATATTATTTGTCTTCTTGTCGGTGATTTGATGTATACCACAGAGTTGTCATTTATCGGAGTTATTGTTCAGTCAGTAATTGCAATTATAATGCTTATGATCCTTCAGTTCTTTGCATTTAATCTTGATTATACAAGAATTGAAAAAGTTCAGTTTGAAGATGATGAATACTATTACTATGTTAAGGCTGTACCAAAGGTGACTGTTTCCACACCTGCGCCGAAGGTGAAGAAAATAAGTGGTTCCAGTGCCGGTAGAGATTACAGAGGTAAAGACAGAGGCGAGTAAATTTAATGCAACAAATCGGATTTTTCCTGGAAAACAATCTGACAAGCCTGCATATGCCATCGGTCAAAGCGCTCGATATCATCGAGATGTTGATAATTGCGTTTTTGATCTATCATATTTTGGTTTGGGCTAAAACTACAAGACTATGGTCTCTTTTAAAAGGGATCGTAGTTATTGTTGTCTTTATAGTTATTGCAGCTGCATTCAATATGACTACCATACTTTGGATAGTCCGGAATGTATTTGGAATAGCTGTAACGGCAATGGTTGTTATTTTACAGCCTGAACTGCGAAAGGCGCTTGAGGGCATTGGTAGAAGAAACTTTTTCCATGGACTGTTTAATTTTGCGGAAGCAACCGAAGAGGGAAGATTTTCTGATAAGACAATAAATGAAATTGTAAGGGCATGTGTTGAGATGGCTAAGGTCAGAACAGGTGCGCTGATAGTTATTGAGCAGTTGTCATCCCTTAGTGAATTTGAGAGAACAGGTATTGATATAGACGGTATCGTAACAAGCCAGCTTCTGATAAATATTTTTGAACATAATACTCCGCTTCATGATGGTGCGGTAATAATCAGAGGCGACAGAATTACGTCAGCTACATGTTATCTGCCGCTTTCGGATAATATGGAACTTGGTAAGGAACTCGGAACAAGACATCGAGCAGGTGTCGGTGTTTCAGAGGTCACAGACTCCCTTACCATAATCGTATCCGAGGAAACCGGAAAAATAAGTGTTGCTTATATGGGAGAGCTTGAAAGAGCGCTGGACAGTGAGCGCTTAAGAGAGAGATTAAGACAGATACAGAATAAGACATCCGAAGATAAAAAGGATAAAAAGAAAAAGAATAAGGGAAATAAAAAAGCGAAAGGGATTGCGAAATGAAGAATCTTAATTTAACTGCAAACCTGGGGCTGAAGATTGCTTCGCTTTTATTTGCCGCACTTCTTTGGTTCCTTGTAACAAATATCAGTGATCCTGTAGATTCTGTGCGTTTCAGTAATGTACAGGTGACACTAAGAAATACTAACAGCATAACGGACAATAATCAGGTATATCAGGTGCTGGAGGATAGTGACATACTATCGACGGTTACTGTTTATGCGCCAAGATCTATTGTTGATTCTCTCAGCAAAGAAAATATAGTTGCTTATGCCGATCTTGAGAATACAACTAATATAGATGGTGTTTATTATGTTGCCATCCAGCTTGATACGAATAAATACAGAAATCAGATTCAAAGTATAAGCGGAAGCATTGATGCCGTAAGACTCAGCATAGAGGAAAGAGCCTCCAAAACACTGGCTATTTCGGCAACAACCTCCGGTAGCTTGACTGAAGGGTATATAATAGGGGATGTCATTACTGACCAGAACCAGATTAGAATAACCGGAGCGAAGTCGGTTGTTGAAAGCGTTAAGGATGCTTCGGTAAACGTTGAGGTAACAGGCTATACGACCAATATCGGAACCAATGCCGAAATTCATCTTTACGATGAGGATGGTAATGAGATTCCGAGGGATAACCTGAAGCTTAGCAGTACGTCGGTAGGTGTGAGTGTTACTATTCTGGCTACCAAGAGAGTGCCGATTATTTATCAGGTATCCGGAGTGCCTGCGGAAGGCTATGTGGCAACAGGCCAGATAGACGCAAATCCTGACAGTGTTCTGCTGGCTGGAAGAATGTCTGTACTTAACAAGATTGACACGATAATAATATCTGATGCATCACTTGATATTACAGGCTATACAGGCAACCTGACGACTACTATTGATCTGTCGGGCTATCTGCCAGGTAATGTCACTTTTGGCGATGAAGACTTTAATGGCATTGCAACTGTTGTTGCATATATAGACAAGAAGAATGATAAAATTCTCAATGTTCCTTATGACCAGATAGAATTCACTAATGTTCCGGATGGGTATGAGGTAATGATAGGAGAGGACGGTCAGACATTTAGTCTGTCGGTCAGCGGACTTGCCGAAAAGGTTAACAGTATAAATGCAAAAGATGTATCCGGAACGGTAGATGTATCCCAGATGGTAGGTGCAGGAGATGATTTAGCCGGTGAATACAGGGCTAATGTATCGCTTTCGCTTCCGGGTGGTGTGACGACTGCAAATACAATTGAAGTCACAGTAATATTGAATAAAGTAGAGTGATTATTTGGAGGAAGAAATGTCTAGATTATTTGGAACTGATGGAGTAAGAGGTGTTGCAAATGATGAGCTCACACCGCTTCTTGCCATGCAGCTTGGTCAGGCCGGGGCTTATGTTTTGTCTAAAGAGAATAAGCATAGACCCACAATAATGGTGGGGTGTGATACAAGACTTTCGGGGGATATGCTTGGAGCTGCACTTATGGCAGGAGCATGTTCTGTAGGAGCAAACGTTGTTAATGTAGGTATTTTGCCAACTCCTGCGGTAGCATATCTTACTAAGAAGTATCGTGTTGATGCCGGGGTAGTCATCTCTGCGTCACACAATCCTATGGAATTTAACGGAATAAAATTCTTCGATGGTAATGGATTTAAGCTTCCTGATGCTCTTGAAGATGAGATAGAGGAACTTATTAAGAACAATCTTGAAGGCGTTAAAATGCCTACAGGAGCAGGAATAGGCAAAATTAAAAATCGTACTGATGCAAGAGAGGAATATATCAACCACAATTTAAACTGTGTGGATGTAAGACTCGATGGCTTTAAGATTGTTATGGACTGTGCCGAAGGCGCAAGCTCATACACCTCTGTGGAAACTATTAGACAGACAGGTGCACAGGTAATAGCTATACATACAAATCCTGATGGAACAAATATAAATTCAAACTGCGGATCAACCCATATGGAAGAACTTATGGGACGTGTTGTTACCGAGAAGGCTGACATAGGTCTTGCTTTTGACGGAGATGCGGACAGATTCCTTGCTGTTGATGAAAATGGTAAATTTATAGACGGCGATGTGATCATGGCAATAATCGGAAGGCATATGAAGAATAATGGTATGCTTAAGGGTGATACGATAGTTGCTACTGTGATGAGTAATCTTGGATTCTTCAAGATGGGCGAACGCGAGGGAATCAAGATTGAGAAGACCAAAGTGGGTGACAGATACGTTCTCGAACGCATGAAGGAAATCGGTGCCAATCTTGGCGGCGAACAATCAGGACATATTATATTCCTTGATGATAATACGACAGGAGACGGACTCCTTTCAGCTCTTCATCTTCTTAAGGTTATGAAGGATACAGGTAAGAAGCTTTCCGAACTTTCCACGGTTATGGAAGTGATGCCTCAGGCTTTGTGTAATGCAACAGTACCTACGCATAAAAAGGATCACTTTATGGAATATCCTGAAATTGCAGCTGCTATTGAGCAGCTTGATAAGAAATTTGCAGGAGACGGGAGAGTACTTATCAGACCTTCGGGAACAGAACCTCTTGTTCGAGTAATGATCGAGGGTAAAAATCAGAAAGTAATTGATGAAGAAGCAAAGAAACTGGCTGAGCTTATACAGAATGTAATGCTGTAAGAAATCAAAACACTGTTACCATCAAAAAATGCGAAGCGTGATTGAGGAACGGTACCGGCAATAGACCGGCATGAGTCAGATAAAAACATGCGTTTTAGATGAGGAAAGTAAATATGATTACACAAAAGGTGACAATCAAGAACCCTACAGGGCTGCACCTTAGACCCGCAGGGAATTTATGTAAGGTCGCGATGAATTATAAATCACATATCACTTTTATGTATGGTGAAAATTCAGCTAATGCCAAGAGCGTGCTTAGTGTTCTTGGTGCCTGCATTAAATGCGGAGATGAGCTTGAGTTTAAATGCGAAGGTCCCGATGAAAAAGAAGCTATGGATGCTTTGATAGCAGCTATAGAGGGGGGCCTTGGAGAATAACTATTGAAAATGACGGACGGCATTTATGTCGTCCGTATGCTCGTTATAAGAGTTTTTTGAAATGGAAAGGATAAAAAAATGAAAAAGATTATAGTTACAGGATGTAACGGACAGCTTGGAAGAGCGGTAAATTTAGAACTTAATAAAACAGGTGAATACGAGCTTGTTAACACAGATGTTTTTGAAGGAGAGGGAATTACTCCGCTTGATATTACCAATGTGGATGCTGTGACTAAGCTGGCAAGAGAAGTTAAGCCTTATGCAATAATAAACTGTGCAGCATATACCGCAGTTGATGCTCAGGAAAGTGATGTTGATCTTGCATATAAGATAAATGCTATCGGTCCAAGAAATCTTTCTATAGCTGCAACAGAAACAGACGCTAAACTTGTACACATTTCAACAGACTATGTTTTTGCCGGAGATGGTAAAAGACCCTATACAGAATTCGATAAGACAGGTCCTGTAAGTAAATATGGTATTACAAAGCTTGCGGGTGAACAGTTTGTTGAGAAATTTGCCAAAAATTATTTTACAATCCGTACAGCATGGCTCTATGGAGATGGCAAAAACTTTGTAAAGACAATGCTTGGCCTTTCTGAAAAATATGAGGAAGTAAGTGTTGTCTGTGACCAGCTTGGAACACCTACAAGTACATATGAGCTTGCAAGGGCAATCCACTATCTTCTTGAAACAGAAAACTATGGTCTGTTCCACGGAACCTGTGAGGGTGATACAAACTGGGCAGCATTTACAGAAGAAATCTTTAAAATAGCAGGAAAGAATACGAAGGTAAATCATGTTACAAGTAAGGAGTATGCAGCTAAGAATCCTCAGGCTGCTCCGAGACCGGCTTACTCTATTCTTGAAAATTATATGTTTAAACTTACTTCGAATTTTATGTTTGCAGACTGGCATGAAGCAATTGAGAGATATTTAAAGGAACTTCTTGGCTAAGGAATAATAGAATATGCTTTCCGTAATCGCAAATTGGATTTATGTACTTATAACTACATATATAATCGGTTTTGCAACGCTTGAAGGTATTTCAAAAATCGGCTGTATGTATACTGAAAAGAGTAAAAAGAAAACGGAGTATACATACAGATACAATGAGAGCTATCTTATTGCCGGTATTGTGGTGGTAACGGTTTATGCAGAGATTATCAGCCTGGTGACAAGCGTAGCTCTTGCAGCCAATGTGATTTTAGTCATTATCAGCTTTGTTTTATATTATGTATACAGCGAGCACATTAATGACAGAATAATCCATTGTATTTTCAAGATAATGAATACCAGGAGCCTGCTTTTGTATTCTGCGATTTTTATCCTGATGGCATACGGAACTTCGCACGGGCTTATGCACTATGACACGGATCTGTATCATGCTCAGGCCATAAGATGGATTCAGGAATACGGAGTTATAAAGGGACTTGGGAATATTCATGTCAGACTTGGATATAACAGTGCTTCGTTTGCACTCTCAGCTCTTTACAGCGGCTTTTTTACAGGCAGACCTGTCCATACCATGGCCGGATACTTTGCACTTTTACTGGCATGGCAGTGTGCTGATTTAAAACATATCGCAAGAAGACAGCGTCCGGTTCTTTCTGATTTTGTAAGGCTGATAGCAATCTATTATCTTTTTACAATATTTGATGAGATGGTTTCACCTGCATCGGACTATTTTATGGCCACAATGGTGTTTTATATTGTTATACACTGGCTTGATCTGTATGCGGTCCACGAGAGAGCTTTTCTGCCGCATGCGCTGCTTGCGATTTGTTCGGTATATGTAACTACAATTAAACTGTCAGCGGCACCGATGATGCTTCTTGCGCTCTGCCCTATTGTCAGGGTACTGAAAAAACGAGGCAAAGAAGGAATAAAGCCTGTATTGCTATGCGTACTATTCTGTTTGCTTATTTCGGCACCTTATTTTGCAAGAAATGTGATACTTACCGGATGGCTTGTTTATCCGTTTCCTCAGATTGATCTTTTTAGTGTTGCGTGGAAGATACCTTATGAGACAGCAATCAGTGATGCCCATGAGATAACTGCGTACGGAAGAGGATTTACAGATGCTGCGATGTATTCCGAGCCTTTTGTAAAATGGTTTCCGCTATGGGTAAAGGGGTTATCGGTATTTAACAAGATGATGCTCCTTCTTGATGCTATTTGTTTGCCGGTTTTTGCAGGCTGTGCGATATATTATGCTGTGAAAGACATTTCTGAAAAGAAAAAGGAAAGTGCCGTGAGCGGATCAAAGGAGAATAAAGTGTTTCAACTTAGCAATAGAAGTACAGTATCTCCTTTTGATTTTGCCTTTATAGAAGGGATAGCATATGTAGCGCTTGCGTATTTTATTCTTACCGCCCCGCTTGTAAGATATGGCGGTGTATATCTGTGGCTTCCCGCCACGATGCTTGTGGGAAGATTTTTTATTATCCTGGACAATAAGGCTTTAGAAGGGCAAAAAGTACATATTTACAGAGCTATGGCAGTAATGTTTGCTGCATTTATGCTTTTTAAGCTCGTGGTACTTGTTAAGGATGATATACCGAGATTCAGACCGGGGTATCTTTTGGTCCAGCAGGAATATAATAAATATGCTCTTAATGAGAAAAATATCGGAGGACAGATGTTTTACTATCCTATGGAAGGAGACAGAACAGGGTATGATCCTTTTCCTGCAGTTCCAAATGTCGATACTGTCAATATGGCAGGGGACAGTATTTCGGACGGTTTTTTGCCTTATACCCCGTAAACTTTAAAAAAACGGCAAAATGGAGTACAATTAAGACTCGTAGTTTGATTTGATTGGAGATATAACGTAATGGAGAAGAACGCTAAAATATACGTTGCAGGCCACAGAGGAATGGTTGGCTCTGCAATTGTAAGAGAACTTGAAAAACAGGGTTACACAAATATTATTACCAGAACCCATAAAGAGCTTGACCTTACAAGGCAGGATGCGGTTGAAGAGTTTTTTGCAAAGGAAAAGCCGGAATATGTATTTCTCGCTGCTGCAAAGGTTGGCGGAATAGAGGCTAATCAGAGTGCGCTTGCGGATTTTATGTACGAAAACATGATTCTTGAGATGAACGTTATTCATTCAGCATGGAAGAACGGATGCAAGAAGCTTGAATTTTTGGGGTCATCATGTATATATCCCAGAATGGCACCTCAGCCCATGAAGGAGAACTGCCTTCTTACAAGTGAATTGGAAAAGACGAATGAAGCTTATGCGCTTGCAAAGATTTCAGGACTGAAGTATTGCGAATTTTTAAATAAACAGTACGGAACGGACTATATTTCAGTAATGCCTACAAACCTTTATGGGCCTAACGATAATTATCATCCGACACATTCTCATGTACTTCCTGCGATGCTCAGAAGATTCCATGAAGCAAAGGAAGCCGGACTTAAAAAGGTAACATGCTGGGGAGACGGTTCTCCACTTCGTGAGTTTTTGTATGTTGATGACCTTGCAAATCTCTGCGTATTTTTGATGAATAACTACAGCGGTGATGAGACAGTTAATGCCGGAACAGGCAAAGAACTGACAATCAAAGAGCTTGCAGAGACTATTGCCAGAGTGGTTGGCTATGAAGGCGAGATTGAATGGGATGCTACAAAGCCAAACGGAACACCCAGAAAATTACTTGATGTATCAAAGGCGGCAGGACTTGGATGGACCTATAAGACTGAGCTCGAAGACGGAATAAGACTTGCTTATGAAGATTTTCTGAATAATCCTATGAGAGCGGAGAGATAAAGATGGAACTTATTAGTATTATTGTTCCCTGTTACAATGAAGAGGAGAACATAAAGGATTTCTATGACGAACTTATGAAAACCGAAAGGTTTTTTAAGGAACATGATGTTGATTTTGAAATCATATATGTAAGCGATGGATCTAAGGATGGAACTGTTTCGGAAGTGAAAAAACTTCATGAGACAGATGAGAGAGTTCATCTTATCAATTTTTCAAGAAATTTCGGGAAGGAAGCGGCTATATATGCCGGGCTGCAAAAGTCCAAAGGGGATTATGTGGTAATGCTTGACTGTGATCTTCAGGACCCGCCGGCAATGCTTCCGGAAATGTATGGATATATTGTAAATGACGGGTATGATTCTGTTGCTACCAGAAGGGTTACAAGAAAAGGTGAACCACCAATCAGATCCTTCTTTGCCAGAAGATTTTATAGTCTGATCAATAGAATGTCCAAGACAGAGATAGTGGATGGAGCAAGAGACTACAGATTGATGACAAGACAATTCGTGGATGCGATTTTGTCTATGGAGGAGTATAACCGCTTTTCAAAGGGGATATTCGGATGGGTAGGCTTTTCCACAAAATGGCTTGAGTTTGAAAATATCGAGCGTAAAAAAGGTGAGACAAAATGGTCTTTCTGGAAACTGTTTTTATATGCTATTGATGGCATTATAGCGTTTTCAACAGTGCCACTGGCTTTTTCATCCATACTTGGTGTGGTGTTCTGCTTTTTGGCAATTGTGCTTATAATTGTCACGATCATCAGAAAAATAGCATTTGGAGATCCTACCAGCGGATGGCCATCTCTTGTATGTATTATATCGCTTGTTAGCGGTGTTCAGCTTTTCTGCCTCGGAATTGTCGGACAATATCTGAGCAAGACCTATCTTGAGGTCAAGAAAAGACCTATTTATATTGTTAAGGAAGAAATTTGATGGAAAACGATCGCAGCCTGAGAAATCGTGTCAGCATTATCGTTCCGGTTTATAATGCCGGAAACTATATTTTGGAAACCATCAGCATGGTACAACGACAGACCTATGATAATTTTGAACTCATACTGGTGGATGACGCTTCTTCCGATAACAGTGCTGATTTGATAAGAAGTGCAATCAGTGCGGGCGATAACAGAATAAAGCTTATACAAAAAGCAACAAATGGGGGGGCTGCTCTTGCAAGAAATGCAGGAATTGCAGCTGCCACCGGAAGATACATAGCTTTTCTTGATGCTGATGATATCTGGTATGAGAATAAGCTTGAAAAAGAAATTGATTTTATTAAGAGCAAAGATGCAGCGTTTGCGTTTACTGCATATGAGTTTGGGGATGAAAATGCAAAACCTACCGGGAAGATCGTGCATGTTCCGGATACACTGAATTTTAAAAAGGCCTTATCGAGAACCGTAATATTTACGACAACGGTTATGATAGATACGGAAAAACTTCCTAAGGAAAAGATTTTTATGCCACAGATAGAAAGTGAAGATACTGCAACTTGGTGGACGATACTTAAGGGCGGGATTACAGCATACGGACTGGATGAAGTTCTTGCAATATACAGAAGGCCTGCCAAATCACTTTCTTCTAATAAATTGGTTGCGCTTAAGAGAATTTGGGGACTTTATAGAAAAATAGCCGGATTGTCTGTAGTTGCAAGCCTTTTCTATTTTATAGGATGGGCTTACAGAGCGACTGCAAGAAGGCTTTAAGGGTAATTGTATGAAACAGGTTGAATCTATAAAAAGAGTATTTGTATTATGTCTGGGACTTATTGGACTGTTGATTCAGACTGCAGTTTATGCTTTTTTCTGGTTTAAGGTATATTATCCGATTGTATCTGCACAAAGAATAAGTGCGGACGGATATATGTTTGGTAATGGTCTTAAGCTGTATTTCAGAGGACATTTGCTGGTAATTGCGATATATTTTGTACTTATGCTCTTTTTCTCAAATACCTACGGCGGACTGAAAATAGGATATCTTAAATCAATGGATATTTTTCTGTCACAGATTTTTGCACTGTTCATGGTAAATGTTATCTCATATTTCCAAATATCACTAATGAGAAACTGGCTTGTACCGGTTTAT
Source organism: Butyrivibrio sp. AE3004 (assembly GCF_000703165.1). Lineage (NCBI taxonomy): Bacteria > Bacillati > Bacillota > Clostridia > Lachnospirales > Lachnospiraceae > Butyrivibrio > Butyrivibrio sp. AE3004. The sequence goes on along the minus strand of NZ_JNLQ01000002.1, from coordinate 2,950,486 downwards.
CCCATGCTAGAAATACTGGCTATTCAGATGGTAATATCCTTTTTGTGGGCGGTCTGTACGAATTGGATGTACAGATCGATTTTTCCGGCAAGGCAGATGCTTCTTATAAGCGGAGAATACCCGGTTGATGATATTTTAAGGAAGTTCAATTCAAGACAGGATAAATATAACATTGTTAAGTGTCTCAATATAAAAGAGGGACTTATGGCTATCGAAAGAGAATGCCTTGAACGCTACGACGCTGTAGTTCTCTGGGATATTCCCACTAAGGATAGAAATAAGCTTTTGAAATTCTTGTATTCAAATTCCATAAGAGTGTATCTTATGCCAAAGATTACGGATGTTCTTGTTAAGGGAGCTGAGCAGCTTCATATTTTTGACACACCTGTTCTTCTCCTTCGAGAGTATTATCTTAAAGTCGAGCAGCGTGCTATCAAGAGACTTGTAGATATCGTCTGCGCACTTATTCTGATCATACTTTCATCGCCGGTTATGCTAATTACAGCCATAATCATTAAGCTTTATGACGGAGGTCCGGTTCTTTACAAGCAGATTCGCTGCACTCTGAACCAGAAAGAGTTTAAGATCATGAAGTTCAGAAGTATGAGGGTTGATGCCGAAAAGGACGGAGTGGCAAGGCTTGCAACAAAGAATGACTCGAGAATAACACCTATCGGTAAAATTATAAGAGCCTTTAGAATAGACGAACTACCACAGCTTTTCAATATTCTCAAAGGAGAAATGTCGTTTATAGGACCAAGACCCGAGCGTCCTGAGATTATTGAGCAGTATATGGAGACTATGCCTGAATTTGCATTTAGAATGAAGGTTAAAGCGGGACTTGCCGGCTATGCACAGGTTTACGGTAAGTACAATACTACACCGTATGATAAACTGAAGCTGGACCTGGCCTATATAGAAAACTATTCTGTATGGCTTGATTTCAAGCTTATGCTATTAACTCTTAAGATTCTGTTTACACCTGATGCAACGGAAGGTGTCGATGCCACGCAGGTAACGGCTCTTAAGGATACGGACAACAAATAATGAGGTCAAAATGGCATCAAAACGAGAAAACTATGACAATGAAATATTGAATCTAAGGGCATTTTATCTTGTTTTGCTAAAAAAACTGTGGATACTGCCAGTTGCGGCAATTATAGGAGGTGTAATTGCAGGACTCATTTATTTCATGGCAAATGTGGTATATGCGCCTGCAAGAAATTATGTCACGGAGTCAACACTGTATATTTATTTTGCTTATGATGAAAATAAAGGTTCAGAGGTTGATTTCTACAATGCTTATACATGGAATATACTTGTAAAAGCCGAAGATACAAACCTTCCAATAAAGGCAGATGACAATATTCTTGACAGAATAATGGAGAATCTTGCAAACGAAGGATATCGGGAAGATGTAGATGTGACAAGACAGGATGTAATATCTTCGGTTAATGCGGATATCCCTTCTGATGTCAGAGTTATGCTCTTTACTGTGAAAAATCCGGACAGGGAGCTTTCCGGTGCAATTGCAGATGCGGCAAATGAGGCACTTGTAGCTTACGGAGAAAAGAATGAAGCCTTCACTTCGATAAAGCTTTTGGGAAGAAGTGATACAAAACTTGAGCTTTTACCGGACAGAATGGGTGTAGCAGTAGCGTTAGGCGCTGCTATAGGTTTGGTTTTGGCGGTTCTTACCCTTCTGTTTGTGAGTCTTGTGGATGATATCGTATATGTTCCCGAGGATGTACAAAGAAGATATGCCTTGCCTGTACTTGGGATACTAAGTGGCAAGGGACAGGAAGAACCTTCATTTTTCAGAAATGAAATGATTCTTGCTTTCAGAGAAAAGCTTAAAAGTGTTTCAAAGGCTGCTATTATTTGTGTTGATGACAAAAACGGAAAAATAAAAGCTGAGAGTGCACAATCAAGAATAGGTGAAGTTCTGGGTGATGGACTAAAAAGCGAAGTCCCGGAGTTTATTACCATGACGCTTCCGGGAAATGATAATGAGTCTTTTGAAAAACTGTCTCACGTTGACGGAGTAATAATTGCAGTCAGTATGGGAAAACACAACGGCGCAATGACAGAGCATCTTATTTCTCTTCTGAAAAAAATCGATTGCAGGATTTGCGGAATTGTAATAACCGATGCGGATATGAAATTTTTGAAAAGATATTTGGGTCTGTGATATGTCTAGAGTTCAATTGCTTGTGTCGGGAGTCAATCAGATAAAGGAGAGGCTGCCCGAAAAAATGAATATTCAGTCCGATGCGGTTATTGTTAATCAGTGTGATAAGGATGACAGTACTGAATTTGAGTATGTAAATAATAAGGATGAAGTTTATAAAATAAAGGTACTGGATAGAAATGAACGGGGAGTCGGCTTATCCAGAAATCTTGCACTTGATAATGCAGACCATGAATTTTTACAGTTTGCGGATGAAGATATAGTTTTTGATGATGGTTATGTTTCTGCCGTAGAGCAGGAATTTGACAGACATCCCGAGGCAGATATGCTGATGTTTAATGTAAAGGCTGCGCCGGGAAGAGAGACCTATCACAATACGGATTTTGCGAGAGTAACCTGGAAGAATTACGGAAGATATCCTGCATATGCGATTGCAGCCAGAACAGCTGTTATCAGAAAGGCCGGAGTGAGGTTTTCGACACTTTTTGGCGGTGGCGCAAAATACAGCAACGGTGAGGATTCGCTTTTTTTACATGATTGTTTAAAGAGCGGGATTAAAATATACAGAACTTCCGTCAGTATCGGACATGAAGAGTCGGAGAGACCTTCTACCTGGTTTACCGGGTTTAATGACAAGTTCTTTTTTGACAGAGGGGTACTGTATCATTTTTTGTACGGAAAGCTTGCAGTGATCATGAGCTTAAGATTTCTGCTTGTTAAGAAAAATGAGATGTGCAGGGAAAAGCCCTTAACTGAGTGCTACAGACTTATGCTGAAAGGAATAAGGCGGGGTAAGCTTGAAGCACAAAGTAAACGCAGCTTTTAACATGATAAGGAATGATATTAAGTGGTACGGGTGCGGATTATATGCTGGTATATATCACATTGACCGTCATAACACTCGCAATAGCTTATTTTTCAGGCACAAAGAATGTGACCGCAGGAGCGGTAATTGGCGGAGAATATAACTTCATACACAGAGGACTCAGTAGAAAACAGGTGAGAAATGCAGTGGGGCTTTTCTCACTATTTGTGCTTTTGACAGGAGTATCTGCTCTGAGACTGAATGTTGGGAATGATTACAGTAAATATGTGGAATTTATGCACAGAACCTACAGTAATGCAGTGGTACCCACTGAAGTCGGATTTAATTATCTTACAAAGCTTGTTTATACTCTGTCTGGATTTGAAAACTATGTCATGGTGTTTGCATTCTTTGCGGCAGCAACGGTGTTTTTCTTTCTTGCGGCCATAAACAGGCAGACAGAGGACTTTTTTCTGTCATTTATGATGTTCATGCTCCTTGGGTATTATTTTCAATCCTTAAGTACAGTCAGATATTACCTTGCGCTGGGAATTGCACTTTATTCGATCAGCTTTTGCCTTAAGGGTGACTGGCCCAAATTTATACTGATCATATTATGCGGAAGCCTTTTTCATAAGTCGCTTCTTGTGGTACTTGTTCTTTATCCACTGGCAGCTATGAAATGGAAGCGGTGGATGTACGTTACACTTGCACTTCTTTCTGTTTCCTGTATGTTTTTAAAAGACATATACCTTCAGATAGCAATCAAAATTTATCCGTCATATGAAGGGACCGAATACCTTTCAGGCGGAACTAGCACAATAAGTATAATAAGATGCGCAGGGGTTCTTGCCCTGGCTGCTCTGATTCTTGGAAAAGATATAATAAAAGACAGAAAAATGAGTTTTTACTTTTATTCAAATCTCGGAGCACTGATACTGTATGTTTTCTGCTCATTTTTGCCAACAGTATCAAGAATAGCGTATTATTTTACTGTAACTCAGATATTGTACGTTCCGGCACTTGTAAAAATTCTTATTTCGGACAGAGACGAGAAGCGTTATAAGCTTGGAAGAATGCTTCGGGTTTTGACTGTTATCGGGTGTTTGTTGTATTTTGCGAAATATATGAGAGGTGCTGCAGGTGATGGAGTAAGGATTCTTCCCTATGAGACATTTTTGTTTCATGAATTGCCCGCAACATTATCGGAGAGAGGCTTTGGCTGACGAGGTATGAAATGAAAAGACCATTTTTTACTATAATTGTTGTTTCATATAATGCAGGTGAGGATCTGATAAATACATTGGAAAGTATTAAAATGCAGACCTTTAAGGATGTTGCCATTGTGATAAAGGATGGCGGTTCTACAGATGGCTCACTAGAAAAAGCTGTAAAGTGCCTGGGATTAATAAACGAAGATGAAGATAAAAAAACTGATGGCAGAAAGCGGCTTAGTGCCGGAAAGATGAGTTCTAACGGTTCCTTTGACATAAGGTATCAGGACGGAAGGATAAGGATAATCCGAAGTAAGGATCATGGTATTTACGATGCTATGAATATGGCGGTTAATGCCATAAAGAATGAGGAAGAGCGGAGAATAAAGGATACAGCTCCGGGATATATCTATTTTTTGAACTGTGGAGATGTATTTTCAAATAATCAGGTTTTAAGGAATGTTTATGAGAAGATACAGCTTGATTCAAAGAATTCGGGAACAATCGTACCCACGATTTATTACGGAGATATTTATGAGATGAAGACAAGGCAGAGAGTTTCATCTAATCCTAAGATAGACGACTTTGCCTGCTACAGAAATGTTCCATCTCATCAAGCTTGTTTTTATGATGAGAGACTTGTTCTTAGATATGCGTTTGATACTGTCTGGAAGGTGAGGGCGGATTACGAACATTTCCTCAGATGTATCTATGTTGAGAAGGCAGAAACGAAATACATGAATCTGCGTATAGCTGATTATGAGGGTGGCGGTTTTTCGGAAACAAAGGAAAACAGGAAGATATCGGAAACAGAGAGACAGCAGATAATACACTTATATCTTTCAAAAAAGCAGATTCAGAAATTTGACATGATCAGAATGCTGACACTTGCGCCGCTTAGAAGTAAAATAGCGGAAAATCCAAAGACGGCAGGGGTATATAATAAGATAAAAAGTCTGGTATACAGACATCGATAAGAGGAAATAAATGAGAGTTTTGTGGGTTTGTAACATAATGCTGCCTGCTTTTGCAAAGGCGAACGGACTGCCCTGGTCTGAAAGGGAAGGGTGGCTTTCGGGGGCATATGATAAGATCGTATCCGGTAAAAAGGCCGGAAATATAATTCTTGGCGTAGCATTTCCATCAGGGGATATGGGAAAAGCCAAAAAAGAAATTGATAATGTAAGTTTTTACGGTTTTAAAGAAAATCTTGACATGCCTGAAGTTTATGATGAGGGGCTGGAAGATAGGTTTAAAGAAATATATGAAGACTTTAAGCCTGATATCGTACATGTATTTGGAACTGAATTTCCGCACAATCTTGCAGCGATAAAGGCATTTAACAGACCATCAAGGACGCTTCTTGGAATACAGGGATTATGCTCTGAGATAGCCAGGGTTTACATGGCAAATCTCCCGGAGTCTGTCAGTCAGGCCACCACGTTTAGGGACAGATACAAAAACGATTCGCTTATTCAGCAAAAGGAAAAGTTCGAAAAACGTGCTGAAAACGAGATCATGGCAATAAAGCTTACAGGAAATATAACCGGAAGGACGGATTTTGATAAGGAAATAACCTCCGGGATAAATCCGAAAGCCGTATACCATAAAATGAATGAGACCATGCGTCCGACTTTTTATGTGAATGCATGGAGATCTGTAAATACTGTTCCTCACAGCATTTTTCTCTCTCAAGGGGATTATCCTTTGAAGGGATTTCATTTTATGCTGGAGGCAATGCCCGAAATACTAAAAGAGTATCCTGATACAAAGCTGTATGTTGCAGGTAACAGCGTAATAGGTAAAATCAGGAGAAAAACAGTGACTATTCCCGATGAACAAAAGAATGCATCGGGAAAAAGTAAGTATCCTCTTGCAATAAGAATTTCGGCTTACGGTAAATATTTAAAGAAGCTGATACGAAGAGGGAAGCTTGGTGGCAAGGTTGTGATGCTTGGAAAGCTTTCGGCAGAGCAGATGAAAGAACAGCTTCTTAAATGCAATGTATTTGTGTGTCCGTCAATATTGGAGAATTCACCAAATTCAATGGCTGAAGCAATGCTTCTGGGTGTGCCGACGGTTGCGGCAGAAACCGGTGGGATTCCCAGCATGCTCGAAAAAAATGTGGACGGATTATTGTTTGAACCCGGAAATTCAGAAGAACTTGCAAAATGTGTAAAGCAGATGTTCAGAGAACCTGTAATAGCAGCTGTTTACGGTGATAATGCAAGAAAACACGCAATGCTGACTCATGACGCTTCTGAAAATTATAAGAGGCTTATTGAGATATACAAAACTATGATGGCTTAAAGCTATAATCTGAAGGAGGCTTTGCTATTAAGATAACATTTGTGTCTAATTACATAAATCATCATCAGATTCCGCTTTGTGATGAATTATATTCAGCACTTGGTAAAGATTTTTTCTTTATAGAATCGCAGCCTATGGATGAAGCACGAAAGAATATGGGGTGGAATTCGGATACAGCAGGGATTTCATATGTGAAGAGGATGTATGAGGATATGGAAACCTGTTCGAAACTGATAATGGATTGCGATGTAATGATACTTGGCTGGACAGGACAGGATAAGAATGCACCATCCGAGCAGGTAATAAGAGACAGACTAAGCAGCGGGAAACCGGTTGTCAGGGTCAGTGAGCGGATTTACCGTGAGGGTAGATGGAAGGCTGTATCACCAAGGGGACTAAAGGCAAAGTATGAAGAACATATAAAATTTCGAAATGCCCCTGTTTATATGTTGTGTTCAGGAGCTTATGTTTCCGGAGATTTTAAGATGATAGGCGCATATCCGGATAAGATGTATAAATGGGGATATTTTCCACCTTTCAAAATATACAGTAAAGAAGAACTGGAAGAATTACTGTATAAAGATAAAAAGAAACTGCATATATGCTTTGCCGCCAGACTTATTAAGCTAAAACACCCAGAACTGGCTGTGGAAACGGCAAAGCATCTTAGGAATATCAGCGTTGATTTTAGTCTTGATATTCTTGGAGACGGACCGCTTTTTTCTGACATACAGGAGTTAATAAAAAGCGAAAAGCTTGAAGATTATGTTTTTATGCACGGATCCCTTAAACCGGAAGCGGTACGGGGAATAATGGAAAAAAGTGATGTATTCATATTTGCCAGTAACTATCTTGAAGGTTGGGGAGCAGTAGTGAATGAGGCTATGAACAGTGCATGTGTTGTTGTGGCATCCTCCGAGGCCGGAGCTGTTCCGTATCTTATAAAGGATGGTGTAAATGGTTTTACTTTTGATAGTTGTGACAAGGAAAAGCTTATAAAGAAGATAGATGCACTTTTTTTAGACAATGATGCGACCATTTCGGAGAATGTCCGGGATAGAAAAGCCCCCACACTAAATGCAGATTATGTGAGGAAGCTTCAAAAAGAAGCCTATCTTACTATCAGAGAAAACTGGAATGCCAAAAATGCGGCAGAAAGATTACTGGTTTTTTGTGAAAGTATAACAAGTGGTAGTAATTTTTCACCGTATGAGGATGGACCTCTTAGCAGGGCAAATGTGATAAAGGCTCCGGGATTTATGCGTACCGTGCAGGAAGATAATCATCTGGAGTAAATATAATAAGTATTTTTTGAGGAGATGGAATTGTTTACCAAAAAAATCAGTGTAATTATACCTGCCTATAATATTGAGGATCTGATAGTACGCTGTCTTGATTCCGTATGCAATCAGACATATCCCGATGAACTTTTTGAAGTAATTGTGGTAGATGACGGATCTACGGATGATACTTATAAAAGAGCAGAGGATTACATAAAAAAGACATGGGGGAAGCTTCGCTATGAGGAAGATGAAACATTCTTAAAGAACAGCACAGGACCATCCATAACTCTTCTTCATCAGGAAAACGGTGGCAGCAGCAAAGCAAGAAACTTAGGTATAAGTGCTGCGACAGGTGATTATATTGGCTTTGTTGATGCAGACGACTATATAGACCATCATATGTATGAAGTGCTGATGAAGGCGATTGAAGAAAACAGCACAGAGGATGAACCCGTCCTTATGGCTCAGATATCGAGGGATGAAATCGCGGAGGATGGAACAAAGCTTCCGGATGTGTGCATACCTCCGAATTATGTAAACATAATATCAGGAAAGGAACATTTAAGAACACTTTTAATGCATACAGGCGATGCATCCTTTTGTACCAAGCTTACATCCAAAGAACTGTTCACGGGAGGTTGCAAGGGATTTCCTGAGGGAGAGCTTAACGAAGACTTTTTTCTGATGATACATATGCTCAAGAAGGTGAAAAAACTTGTTATTTTACCCCAGCAGTACTATCACGTTTACTACCGGAGCGGCAGCAATTCAAGAAAAAAGGCTGATCAGAAAGACTATTTTCCGCCGGTATTTACTGACATTGTCAGAAATTCAGATGTAGCATTAAAGCTTGTGAAAAAGAGCTTTCCGGAGCTTACTGATGTGGCAATCAGATTTTGTCTGATTCAGAGACTTGATTACCTTCTTCATATTCCGATAAGTAAAATGACTGTGAAAAACAGATTTTATAAAAAGAATGTTGTAGGTTTTTTAAGAAGACATATGAGAGATATTTCTTCCAACAGATATCTTTCGAAAAAAGATAAAATGTATCTGCTTATACTGGCAGCTGCCCCGAAGGCGGCTCGTACAATACATGCAAAGGTTAGAGGACTGCAATGAAGATTGACTCAAAAAAACACAGTTTAATACTTCTTTTTATACTTGTTTTGCAAGTGTTGACGATATGCATTTTCGGAATGCAGAAAGAGGGCTTTCACCAGGATGAGTATTATTCGTATTTTTCATCAAACAGAACCCTGGGTTTTTATTATCCCGACAGAGAATGGGTTGATACTAAAACAATAAGGAATGAATTTGTTGTTCTTCCGGGAGAAGGCTTTAACTACGGGTTGGTCCATCTTGTGCAGTCCTGGGATGTACATCCGCCTTTTTTCTATGATCTTTTGCATACGGTATGCTCTGTTACTCCGGGAGTGTTCAGCAAATGGCAGGGGATAATTATTAATCTTATTGCATTTATTATCAGCTTTATTATTTTGGAGAAGCTTGCAAACAGTATAGGAATGAGCAAAGAACTAAGGATTACTCTTATGTTTGCGTATGGCTTTAATCCCATGACAATTTCCTGTGTTTTGTTTATCAGGATGTACATGTGGCTTACGGTTTTTATACTGGCTTCCGCATATTGGCACATGAAGCTGATAAGTCTTATAAAAAGGTATTATGAAGGATCGGAGCTTGTAGGTTTTGTTCTTGCTAAGCCCTTTGACAAAAAGTTTAAAAAGGGATTTTTGTCCTATGTGATCGTCATATCGTTTGTTAATCTTTTTGGATTTTTAACCCAGTATTATTATCTGATCTTCATGTGCATGATGGGAATATCCTTTGGAATATGGTTTTTGTTTCTTATGCCAAAGAACAGAAAGAAAAAGACAAAAGAAAATCAAAATGAAGCCGGTAAAAATGTGCTGGATATAGAAAAAATTTTGGGGGATGAGAAATTTGTTCAGCAGGCTGCTTCTATGGCAGAACGGTTTAAATATATATTGGTTTACATTATATGTTCTGCTTTGTCTATCGGCGTTTCGGTTGCTGTTTACCCCGCTTCGGTTTCTCATATTTTCAGGGGGTATAGAGGGAAGGAAGCAGCTGAAGCTTTTTCCAATATGTATAACAGCTTCGAAAGGATAAACTTTTTCTTCAGACTTGCTGATGATTATCTGTTTTCCGGAATACTGTGGCTTATAGTAGTGATGATAGTGATAGCGCTTGTTGCACTTTTCTTTATGCTAAGGGTCAAGGGGGAAAAGGATAAACTGCACATTGCTCATATCAGAATTCTTGTTGTGACTGCAACGGGATATTTCCTTATAGTTGCAAAGACAGCTCTTCTTCTGGGGGATACCTCCAATAGATATGAGATGCCGATATATCCGATAATATTGCTGCTTGCTGCATACTTTACAAGGATAGGAATAAGGGCTATTGTCGGTAACAGAAAAGCTCTGGGTATTCAGATACCCGTACTTGGAACATTTATTATTTTTACATTGATAATAGGTAAGGGTATTGGGATTGATAGGAATGTGCTGTTCCTATATCCTGAAGATGCTGCAAAAATAACGTATGCAAAAAAAATGAATGAGAAAAAAGCTGCATGCGTGGTAATGTATAATGATGCAACTCCCGATAATATCTGGAGACTTACCGATGAGCTGCTCCAATATGACGAGCTTTATTATGTAAACGAAGCAAACACCAAAGAGCTTACTGACGATAAGATTAATAGCAGGGAAAAGCTGGTGATATATGCTGCAGATCATGATAACAGGGATTATATACTTGAAGAGATAGCAGATAATAATCATAATGTCAAAGAGTGTAAGCGTATGTCTGAGAAAGATATGTGGACGCAATATGTTATGGAATGAATGGATTATTTTATCTTTAATCCTTTTTATAGTATAATCTATTAGTATTATTCATTGAAAAGAGGTCATAAAATGAAATTAGATGATAAAACCATACTTGTAACAGGAGGAACAGGTTCTTTCGGACACTGCTTTACCGAGTATCTTCTTGAAAACTACAATCCCAAGAAGATAATTGTGTATTCACGTGATGAATATAAGCAATACACAATGGCCAATGAGAAGGTTTACAAAGAGCATGCCGACCAGATGAGATTTTTCATCGGTGATGTCAGAGACGCAGCACGAATGGAACGCGCCATGGAAGGTGTTGATTACGTGATCCATGCAGCTGCCCTTAAGCAGGTTCCTGCTTGCGAGTACAACCCCGACGAGGCCATAAAGACCAATGTCAACGGTGCGCAGAATGTTATAAATGCAGCTCTTAATACAGGAGTTAAGCGTGTTGTTGCACTAAGTACAGACAAAGCAGTTAATCCTGTAAACCTTTACGGCGCAACAAAGATGGTTTCCGATAAACTCTTTATAGCTGCAAATGCCTATGCGGGTAATAAGGATATAAATTTCTCTATTGTCAGATATGGCAATGTTGCGGGAAGTAGAGGATCGATTATTCCGCTGTTCAAGCACCTTATTGAAAAAGGCGAAAAGGAGCTTCCTATTACCGACTACAGAATGACACGTTTCTGGATAAGCCTTCCGGAGGGAGTTGAGCTTGTGCTTAAGGCTCTTAATGAGGCAAAGGGCGGAGAAACCTTTATCAGTAAAATTCCTTCATTTAAGGTTACTGATCTTGCTGAGGCTATGTGCCCCGGAATTGCAACCACTGAAATAGGAATCCGTCCCGGTGAAAAGCTGGATGAAATCATGGTAACAGTAGAGGATGCACCTTTCACATATGAATTTGACAAGCATTTCATTGTATATCCTCAGGTTACGTTTAATGACAGACAGACACCGGATCCGGCAGGTAAGAAGGTACCCGAAGGATTTTCATACAGCTCAGGTAACAACACAGAGTGGATGAGCGTAGAGGACATCAGAAACAGATTACACGAAGCAGTAGATCACTGATAAACTGGAGTACAAATGAATGATAAGATAAACGGAATCCCTGCTATTTGCGGGGGTTCGCCCGTTAGAGACAAAAAATTATACTATTCCCACCAGGATATAAATGAGAATGATATTGAGGCGGTTGTAGAGGTGCTTAAAAGTGATTACCTCACTACGGGACCTGCTATTACCAGGATGGAAAAAATGCTCTGCGAAATAACAGGTGCAAAATATGCGGTAGCTATAAGTAATGATACTGCCGCTTTGCATATTGCATGTCTTGCTGCAGGCGTTGGACCCGGGGATGAGGTTATTACTACACCGATAACCTTTGCAGCAAGTGCAAACTGCGCATTTTATTGCGGGGCTAAGCCTGTGTTTGCGGATATTGATCCCGAGACGTATCAGATTGATCCTGCGGATATTGAAAGGAAGATTACCGATAAGACCAAGGCTGTTATTCCTGTTGATTACACAGGACAGACAGGGGCATTGGACGAGATAAGAGCTATCTGCGACAGACACGGTCTTGTAATGATAGAGGACGCAGCTCACTCGATCGGAACTAAATATAAGGGCAAGCACGTAGGCACTTTGGCGGATATGACAACCTTTAGCTTTCACGCTGTTAAAACAATTACAGGAGGTGAAGGCGGAGCGATTGTCACAAGTGATGAAGAACTATATAAGAAACTGATTCTTCTTAGAACTCACGGAATAACAAGGGATACTTCACTTATGCAAAATGAGAGCGATGGTCCCTGGTACTACGAGCAGCTTCTTCTTGCGCCAAATTACAGACTTACAGATATGCAGGCAGCACTTGTGTGCAGTCAGCTTGACAGGCTTCCCGAGTTTATTAAGAGAAGAAAAGAAATAAGGGCAAAGTATGATGAAGCGTTTTCAAAAATGCCCGAGCTTTTTGTGCAGAAGGAGGATAAGAATTCCGATTCATGCAGACACCTGTATATTTTAAGGCTTGTTCCCGAAAAGCTTAAAATAGGCAGAAGAGAATTCTTCGACGCTCTTGGAGCTGAGAACATAATTTGTAATGTTCACTATATTCCTACATACTATTTCCCTTACTATGAAAAACAGGGATATAAAAAGGGAATTTGTCCTAATGCGGAGAAGCTTTATGATGAGATGATAACAATTCCGCTATATTCAGGTATGACCAATGAAGATGCCGAGGATGTTATACAGGCAGTACAGAAGATAGTGGATTATTACAGAGTTTAAAAAAGTGCCTGTAACAGGAGTATACATGAGCGCAATTGCTATAATAACCGCACGTGGCGGAAGTAAGAGAATACCACGTAAAAACATTAAAATATTTAACGGAAAACCGATTATCAATTATTCTATAGAGGCAGCACTGCAGTCAGGAATATTTGATGAAGTAATGGTATCTACAGATGATGAGGAAATTGCGGAGATAGCAAAGGCAGCAGGTGCTAAAGTCCCTTTTTACAGATCTCCTGAGACATCAAATGACACTGCAACTACTGCGGACGTCCTTTTGGAAGTTCTTGACAGATATGAGGAGATGGGGCAAACCTTTGAATACGGATGCTGCATTTATCCTACAGCGCCTTTTGTTACAGCAAGGAAATTAAAGGAAGCAATGGATGAGCTTGTTAAAGCCGGTGCTGAGTCAATTGTTCCGATGCAGGAATTTTCATATCCTCCTCAGAGAGGGCTTTTTATAGATGAGAAAGGACTTGTGAAGATGCTTCATCCTGAGTATGCAACCACCAGGAGCCAGGATCTTCAGAAACAGTATCATGAGTGCGGTCAGTTCTATATTTTCAGAAATGATGCATTTAAAATTCAGAAGGATACGACTATGGAGAAATCCATACCGTATATCATCGATCCGGTGGAGTCACAGGATATAGATAATGAAAGTGACTGGCTTCTTGCAGAACTTAAGTACAGATTTCTTACTGAGCAGGGAATATTGAAATAATGTCAGCAAAGCTGGCGGATGAGGTTTTATGAAGTTAAAAGATTGCCTGAAAAATAATCGAGCATACATTATCGCTGAGATGAGTGCAAATCATGGCGGAAGTCTTGAAAATGCGCTGAAAATAGTTGAGGAGGCAGCAAAGGCCGGTGCCGACTGCCTTAAAACTCAAACCTATACGGCAGATACAATCACGATAGACTGTGATGCTGAGGCTTTCAGAATACATGGCGGCCTTTGGGACGGTTATAATCTGCATGATCTTTATAAAGAGGCATATACTCCGTGGGAATGGATGGAACCCATTAAGAAAAAGTGTGAGGAATGCGGTATAGATTTTCTCTCTACACCATTTGATACCACTTCGGTTGATTATTTGGAAAACATCGGAGAGGAATTCTACAAAATAGCATCATTTGAACTGGTTGATATTCCTCTTATAAAATATATTGCAAAGACAGGTAAGCCGATCATAATGTCCACAGGAATGGGCTCTGAGGAGGAAATCAGGGAAGCGATCGATGCGATAAGATCACAGGGGAATGATGAAATAATTCTCCTTAAGTGTTGCAGCGTTTATCCGACTGTGTCTTCAGACCTTAATCTCAGGACCATACCTGACATGAAAGAAAAGTTTGATGTGCCAATAGGGCTGTCAGATCATTCTATGGGTGCAACAGCTGCTATTGCAGCAGCGGCACTTGGGGCAGTTGTAATTGAAAAACATTTTTGCCTGGACAGAAATCTTCCGTCTGCAGATTCCGCATTTTCAATGGAACCGAAGGAATTTGCAGATATGGTTAAGGGAGTGCATGATGCGGAGCTGGCTCTTGGTAGTATTTTTTATGGTCCTACTGAGGCTGAAGCAGGAGAATATACCAATCGAAGATCTCTTTTTATAGTTGAGGATGTTGAGGAAGGCGAAGCTCTTACTGAAAAAAATGTAAGAAGTATCAGATCCTACAATATTCAGGGAATGAAGCCAAAGTATTATGAAGAGGTACTTGGCAAAAAGGCTAAACATAAGCTAACACGCGGAACACCGCTGGATTGGAGCAAAATTGAGTACGATAGCGATTCGTGTGGACGCAAATGAAATAGTGGCGACGGGGCATATCATGCGCTGCAGGACAATAGCTGGTAGTCTGCAGCAGATGGGATGCTCTGTCGTTTTTGTGTCTGCGGATAATAATATAGTGCCTTATATTGAGGAAGAGTACGGTTTTTTTGTGCTTGGAACCGACTGGAGGCTTCTGGAGCAGGAGATTATACTTCTGCTTGATTATCTTCATGATGAGGAGATAACCACAATTCTGGTGGACAGCTATTATGCAACTCCTGAGTATATTCGAATGCTTGAATCGAACGGTATCAGAACCATGTATATCGATGATATGCAAAAGGAAAGATTTCCCGCAACCGCAATTTTAAATTATAGTCCGGGAGCTGTAGATCTTTCCTATGAAGAATTCTACGGAGAAGATGTACCAATGCTGCTGCTTGGAACTAAATACATACCTATCAGGGAGCAGTTTGTAAATAAGAGCAGAATGACTCGCGGAACGGGTGTTGCAGGTGATATGGGGAGGTTTGGAACTGATGGCGAGCTTTTGATGAATATTGAGCTTGTTGAAGATGAAAAACTTGTTGCTGACGAAAACAAAGAAGCTGCAGATGGAGCCCACAGAACTTATGGCTATAACAAAAATGATATCGGCAACATTTTTCTGACTACCGGAGGCGCGGATTCCATGGGGCTGTCGGAGATTATTATTACCGCAATCTTAAAGGATCCCGAACTGCATTTCAGAGAGGGAAAAAAGAAAATCCATCTTCTTGCAGGACGTTTTTATCGTGTTACAGAGAAAGTTCAGGAATATATTGAGGACGGATATGTGGTTTTGCATCAGAATGTATCAAATGTTGCAGATATAATGGGGAGCTGTGATGTTGCGATCACACCTGCGGGAACGACTTTGTACGAACTGTGTGCTGTAGGCGTATTGTCCATAAGCTTTGTCTTTGCGGAGAATCAGGAGCCGGATGCGATGTTTTTCGCAAACAGGGGATATATCCCATATGCGGGTGATTTTAGAAATGATATGAATGAAGTCCTTACTTCGATTATTGAATTCATAGAGGAAGTGGCTTTCATGGACACCTCGGAGAGAATAGAAAAATCAAACAAACTAAAGCAACTTATAGATGGTCAGGGTGCTGACAGAATAGCAGAAGTACTTATGGAGATGTGAGTTTTATGAAAAAGATTTTTATACTTGGAGCAAGTGCTTTGCAGGTACCTGCAATAAAAAAAGCAAAGGAGAAGGGCTTGTATGTATATGCCCTTGATTATGATCCGGAAGCGGTTGGTATTGAATTTGCCGATGAGTTTTTGTGCATCAGTACAATTGACAGGGACGCTGTGCTTGAAGCTGCAAAGAAATATGAGCCGGATTATATCATAACCTCAACCAGCGATATGCCCGTAAGGACCGTTGCCTTTGTGAATGAACAGCTTGGCAAAAGAAATGATATTTCCTATGAAAACTCCATATGTGCAACTGACAAGGCTGCTATGAGAAGACGTATGAAGGAATGCAATGTGCCTATCCCTGAGTTTCACGTAGTTTCTGATGAAAAGGAATTTATGGAGGCAGCAAGGCTCCTTGGTGACAGATTTGTATGCAAACCTGCGGATAATGCTGCGAGCAGAGGAGTTGTGCTTGTTAATGCAAGCGGGTATAAAACTCCGGAGGAAGATATAAAACAGGAAAAGCTCAAAGAAATATACAATTATACAAGACAGTATTCAAGGAGCGGGGAGGTTCTTCTTGAGGAATTTATGGAAGGTCCGGAAGTAAGTGTTGAGTCTTTTACGGTTTCCGGAGAAACAAACATAATTACCATAACCGATAAGATGGTTACCGAAGTTCCCTTTTTTGTAGAAACCGGCCATACGGAACCTTCAAGACTTCCAAAGGAAGTACAGGATGATATAAAAAAGGTTGCCAAAGCAGCGATAAAAGCGGTCGGAATAATTGACGGTCCATCGCATACGGAAATTAAGGTGACAAAAGAAGGTGCTAAGCTGGTCGAAATAGCCGCAAGGCTTGGAGGTGACTTTATAACATCAAGGCTTGTTCCACTTTCTACCGGAGTTGATCTCATAGATTTATGTATTTCATCAACAATTGGTGAAAAGGTGGACTGTAAGAGTTCAAAGAATGAAGGCTCTGCTATCAGATTTCTTCATTCAAAAGAGGAAAGCAGTGCAGATGGAAAAGAATTTGTGATAACTGCGATCGAGGGGGTTTTTGAAGCAGAGAAAATGCCCGGTGTGGTAGAAATATCCATATATAAAAAGGTTGGAGAAAAAGCGGGCAGATTAAAAAACAGTGGTGACAGATGGGGACATATCATTGCGGTAGGTAAAAATGCCGATGAAGCGGAAGCAAACGCAAAAAAGGCGGAAGAACACATTGTCTTCAGACTGGGCGAAAATGCGTAAAACCAGGACCTATCTTAAGTATTTGACTAAATAATATGATAAAATAATTTATTATAAGAAATTGAACGATGAGAAAATTCAATTTCTTTGAAAAGTTTTTTGGGGGGAATTGAATATGGCTAAACCTGAAAAAGCCGCCATCACTAAAGAAGACGGTGATGTTATGATGAAGGTTGCGTCCTTCATCGTTGACAGAAGAAACCTCTTCTTTCTGTTATTTGGAATAGCGTTGATATTCTGCGCTATAGCATCGGGAATGGTAAAGGTTGAGAATTTGCTCTCGGCTTATCTTCCAAGCTCTTTTGAGACCAGCCTCGGTCTTGATCTCATGGGTAAAGAGTATACAACCTACGGATCTGCAAAGATCATGGTGTCCAATATTGTATATGAGGATGCAAAAGATCTTTCTGAAACGATTGGGAAAAGAGATGATGTTGCGATGATCACTTTTAATGAAACACCTGATCATTACAACAACTTTTCTGCGCTTTTTGATATTACCTTTAAGTACGAGGAAACTGATCAAAGGTCTTTGGACGGACTTGATGAAATAAAAGAAATGCTTTCGGACTATGATATATTTGTCAGTACTTCTATGGGCAATGCAGCCGCTGAAACAATCCAGAAGGAGATGCAGACTGTAAGTGCGCTGGTTGTTGTGATAGTGCTGGTTGTGCTTGTTCTGACATCACAGACCTATGCGGAAATTCCGGTACTTCTTCTTACATTTGGTGCTGCTGCGCTGATGTCGGCCGGAACCAATTTTATACTTGGCACAATTTCCTTTGTGTCCGATTCGGTAACAATTGTCTTACAGCTGGCTTTGTCTATCGACTATGCAGTTATTTTTTGTAACAGATATAAAGAAGAGCATGAAAACCTGCCTATAAGAGAAGCTGATATTGTGGCTTTAAGTAAGGCAATTCCGGAAATATCTTCAAGCTCGCTTACAACAATAGGCGGTCTTGTGGCAATGATGTTCATGCAGTTCGGAATAGGACGCGATATGGCTATCTGTCTGATCAAGGCTATTGTACTAAGTCTTATAGCCGTATTTCTTCTTATGCCCGGACTTCTTATGATATTCGGACCCTGGATGGATAAAACCAAGCATAAAAGCTTTATCCCTCAGATTCCATTTGTCGGCAGCTTTGATTATTTTACAAGATTCATAGTTCCGCCTGTATTTGTTGCTGTAATAATAGGAGCGTTTTTTATTCAGAATCACTGTCCTTTTGTCTATGGGTATACCAAAATAGAAACACCGATCAAGAATGAGACTCAGATTGCAACGGAAATGATAAGCGAAACCTTTGGGGATTCTAATTTCGTGGCAGTCAATATTCCTGCGGGCAATTATGAGAAGGAAAAAAGGCTTATCCAGACATATCTTTCCTGTCCTGAGGTTAAGTCCGCACAGGGACTTGCAAACATTGAGGCGATGGGAGGCTATTGTCTTGCGGATAAACTGACAGCCAGAGAGTTTTCGGAGCTTTTGGAGCTTGATTATGAGGTGTCTGAGCTTTTGTATATGGCATATGCCGTGAATGATAAAAACTATGCAAAGCTTGTTAACGGAATTTCTACATACAGGGTTCCCCTTATAGATATGATAATGTTCCTGCATGAGGAAGTGGATGAGGGCTATGTGACGCTGGATGACAGCATGAAAGAGACTCTTGATGATGCCTATGAGCAGATGAACATTGCAAAAAAACAGCTTCAGGGAGAAAAATACAGCAGAATTCTTGTATATTTAAATCTTCCCCAGGAAGGCAAAGAAACTTTTGAATTCCTTGACCAGATGCATACAATGGCAAATAAGTACTATGACGGACAGATTCTTGTTATAGGTGAGGCAACCAGCCAGTATGACTTGCAGAAGACTTTTTCAAGAGATAATACCGTTGTTACGGTAATTTCAATTCTGGCGGTACTGGTGGTACTTCTGTTTACCTTCAAGTCAGCAGGAATGCCGGTGCTTCTGATCGCCGTTATTGAAGGTGCTATCTGGATAAATTTTGCTTTTCCGACAATACAGAAAAACAACATTTTCTTTATGACATACCTGATCGTAAGTTCTATTCAGATGGGTGCAAATATCGACTATGCGATTGTCATCTCGGGAAGATTCATGGAGCTTAAGGATAAGATGTCTCATAGAGATGCGATAATTGAAACCATGAACTTTGCATTTCCGACAATAATAACCTCCGGTTCAATGCTTGCACTTGCAGGAATTTCCATAGGCCTTTTGACTTCAGACGGAGCAATATGCGGTATCGGACAGTGTCTTGGACGAGGAACAATTATTTCCATACTCCTGGTAATGTTTGTACTTCCTCAGATACTTCTTATCGGGGCTTCAATCATAGATAAGACATCCTTTGAGGTATCCGTGCCGCTTGGGATTGAACGTGATACCGGACTTATGAGAATAGACGGAAGAATAGAGGGACAGATAAACGGAAGAATTATCGGTGAAGTTCATGCGGTTGTAATGGGTGATGTAAGAGCTCTTGTACAGAGCGGAAACATGGGAAGACTTGAAGCATCAGATCTTAATCCTGAAGAAATGGATCTGCTTTTTAACGACGACATAAAAAAGCTTGAAAGAGAGGCATTTGAAGAAAATAAGGATATAGTATCTGAAAATTCTGTTAGTTCGGAAACAGCTGCAGAAGAAGGTTTTGAAAAAACTGATAATCCTGGCCAGGAGACCTTGGAAAATCCTGGATCAGAGTATTCAAAAAAGCCTGAGGGCAGGAAAAAGAATAGGAATGGGAGGAAGAGACATGAAAATAAAAAAGCTTAAACTCATTCTTAAAAAGGATTTTGTAATATTTGCCATTGTAGCAGCACTTTCTTCCGCAAATACAATCAAGGTCAGTGCCGTTGAGGGAATAGGCGAGAAGATTGCCAATGAGATAATGGAGGAAGTTGAACATAAGGTAAAGAGCGAAGCTATTGAGAATATGGCGATTAAAGCTGAGGACGAGACTGATGAATCAGGGGAAAATCCCAAGGAGGATAATCCTAATTCGGAAAGCCCGGAATCTAAGACTTCAGATGCGGAAAAGCAGGGGACAAAAGCTTCTGATGAAAAAAATGCGGATACAGAAGCTTCAGAGGAGGAAGCTAAGGACGAGCAGGTACAAATCGTATATGAAAATATAGATATTACTTCATTTGAAGATCTGGTGGAATTTTCAAAGAATTGTAAGAGTGATGCCTGGTCACTGAATAAAATAGTTACGCTTAAAGCTGATATAGATCTTACTGACAGGGATTTTGAGACCATTCCCTATTTTAACGGTATTTTTAAGGGAGAAAAGCACTCGATCAAGGGCTATGGGAATGTCAATGATAACTACATAACCGGTTTGTTCAGATATATCGGACCAAACGGAATGGTTCAGGATTTGAATGTAACCGGAAGCATTAAAATGACTGATGAAATGAAGTTTACCGGCGGTCTCTGCGGCATGAACCAGGGCATTATAAAAGACTGCAGCTTTAGCGGGCATATTGAAGGAAATAATACGGTTGGACCCATTGCCGCAATAAATGAGAGAACCGGTATTATAAATAATTGCAAAAATGATGCGCATGTCTCAGGCTATTATTTTACAGGGGGCATAGCCGGTAAGAATTATGGTATTGTTTCCGGATCATCTAATAATGGGAATATAAATGACAGTGCAGACTGGGTTGTAAAGGATGATGCTAAAAGCGAAGGAATACTGCAATCAATAACAGCCATGACTTCCGAAGAAGGAAATATGCTTCGTTCGGGTACGGATACAGGTGGAATAGCAGGGTATTCAAAGGGAAGTATTGTAAGATGTACCAACAAGGGAAATATCGGCTATGAACATGCGGGATATAATATCGGCGGAATAGTCGGAAGACAGATGGGAATTGTGTCCTACAGCACAAACACAGGGACTATAAACGGACGTAAGGACGTTGGCGGAATCGTGGGACAGATGGAGCCTTATCTTGAACCCGAAGATCTGCAGACCTTGCCTGAAGCAGCTGATAAGCTTCATGATCTTGTGGAACAGACACTAAATGATATGGACGGCGGAGTAGATACTATATCTTCCGATGTTTCAAATCTTACAACATATACTAACGGGGTTGTAGATGATGGGCATGCCATTGCAGGTGAAATTACCACATCGGTTAATCAGAACATAAGGGTTTTGAATGTTGCTCTTGAGCGTTTTGAATATGTAATGCAGAACATTCCGGGGGTTCTTGACCATTTATCAGGAGCATCTGACAAAATGTATTATTTTAACAATGCGGTTGCAAGGGCGATTGAAGCAATAAATGTAGGCGGAGAAGTTTCCGAAGACGACAGATATCAGATAGAGAACAGCGAAAATCAGATATATGACAATATAGCAAAGGCCAATGAAAATAAGCAGAGAATAGAAAACATTACCGGACTTATAAATCAACTAATGTATGAAACAGATGAGAATGGTGATTATGTCTATGATGAGGAAGGCGTAAGAAAGCTGAGAGCTTTAAATGCTGAGGAGCAGAAGCAGCTTAATGCTTATCTTGCAGAACTGCAACAGCTTACAACTGATTCAGGAAGCAATGTTTCAGGGATGTTCGGAAGTGTTTCCACAATACTTGAAACCTATAAACCCTATGCTGAATCAGCAGGAGATGAGGTTATCGGAGAAACTCAGAATGCCATAGCCGCACTTCAGGATGCAGATTATGAATTGAAGGAAGCAACAAACGGAACAAGGAGCATAATCGATTATCTGAATTCACAGGAAAAGCTCAGGCTGACAGGACTGGGAAGTGATTTTGATGCAAGCCTTGACTCGCTTCACGCAAACTTAAGAGGAATAACAGGCTCACTTGAGAATATCAATCAGGACGGGAAAAGTACGTCACATACACTTAATTCCAATCTTAATGCTGTAAATGATCAGGTTAATGTCATTTACCATATTATTTCCGATAAGTTTGATATAATCTATAACGATAATCCGGAAGTCTTTACAGACGTGTCCGATGAGGAAATAGAGAAAGCAAAAACCGGAAGAGTTGACAGCTCAAGGAATAAGGGAACTGTAAAGGGAGATATCAATATAGGCGGAATAGCAGGAGCTATGGCAATTGATGAAGAGGACCCGGAAGAAAATGCTGCCGGTAATCTCAGCATCGGAAAAGGCAGTAAGTATACGCTCAAGAATATTATCTGTGAGTGTGAGAATGAAGCTACAGTTGAATCCAAGAAGGACGGAGCAGGACTTATAGTCGGATATATGGCACAGGGCATAGTGACTTCCAGCAATGGCTATGGACTTGTTAAAAGTCTGGAAGGAAGCTATACAGGTGGTATAGCGGGACAATCCCTGTCAATTATAAGGGACTGCAATTCACTTTGTCTTCTTGACGGAAACAAGTATGTAGGCGGAATTACAGGTTATGGCACGACCATTACCGGATGCAAAGCTATGGTAACCTGGCAGAAGAAACCTGAAGAGAGATTCGGGTCTGTTGCAGGTATAGTAAATACCGATCCGGAGACAAAGAAAGCCAAGCTGGATAATATCAGCGGAAATTATTTTGTTGAAAGCAAGATAGGCGGGATAGACGATATAAGCCTTGCAAGCATTGCAGAGCCTGTAACCTATAATGGCCTTCTTGAATCCGGAACTATCCCCAATCAATTCAGACATTTGAAGGTAGTATTTGAGGTAGAGGGAGAAAAACTCGGTGAGCAGGAACTTGCATACGGAGACAGCATGGAAAAGCTTGTTTTTCCCGAAGGAGAATTGCGGGAAGGCTATTATATAAAATGGCCTGATGTAACAGGAATGACAATGGATGGCAGCTATGTTATGACAGGGGAATATGTAGCTACCAACAAAGCAATAGAAAGCAGCGAATTATATGAGGATACCCAGAAACACATAGCAATCCTTGGAGGAAGCTATGGTGATGACGCACAGATTGTTGCAGAAACGGTAGATGAGCCGAAGTATGAAATAAAGAGTCCGACAGTTGAGAAAAAAGTTGTCAAATACAAGATTAGCATTGATGAAGGAACATATTCTCAGGCTGCAGACAGAAAGATAAGACTTTATAATCCTTTTAAAAACTCTGTTGTTAAGGTATACAGAGATGGGGACTGGGTGGAAATACCGTCAAAGAAAGTGGGAAGCTACCTGGAAATCGAAATGGAGAATAATGAGGAAGTATTTGCTATAGTCGAAAGAACAACCCTTTTTACAAGAATAATATATCTTCTGGCTGTTGCGGCTGTTATCGGTGTAATTGTGCTGCTTGTAAATAAGGCAATACTGAAGCATGATTTTACACTCCTGAAAAAAAGAAAAGGCAAAAAGAAAGAGGAAACGGATGAGAAAAAATAAAAATTTGTATTTAAAACAGTACATGCTGTTTTTACTGATGTTCCTATGCTTCTTAATGTTTTCCGAAAAAAGAGTATCCGCTGCCGTTTCCGCCATGACACAGAGCAAACTTTCTGCAGAAAGTGCGACAGTAAACTGGACAAAGGTTTCGGGTGCAAAAGAGTATTATCTCGGAATCGGAGTAAACGAAAATGATGCAAAGACTGCCGTCTCAAATCATATGGTGGTTGTCAGTGCCGATACGATACACTATACTTTTACAAATCTGAATCCCGGTATGAGATATTATGTGGTACTAAGATATCTTTACGAAGATAAGGACGGGGTAAAAAAGGAAGAACAGGCCGGAAGTATGATAATGAAGACTGTTCCTTCCAAGATAAGTGGTCTTACACAGGCGAGATGGTATAATAACCAGAAGAAAGTTTATGTTACATGGAATGAACAGCCTGCCGGCACTTACAGATATGTTTTTATGGATAAAAACGGTAAAAGGATTAAGGCGGGTGAGCTTCTTTCGAATTCGTTCAGTACCAGGATTGATAACAATAAATGCTATTCATTTAAAGTGAAATCTGTTGCGGTCATAAACGGTAAGACTTATGAAAGTGTATGGTCGGACAGAATATATCTTTTTGCACAGCCTATGATAAAGTCATATAATTATGGGAATGATTTTGACCTTACTATTAAAGGCGGCAGACTGGAACTGAAATGGGACCGTGTAAAATACGCAGATGCGGGTTACAGAATACATATATCCAGGAACCGCGACAAAGACTATGTTAGTGCAGGTACTGTAAGCAGGAAGAAAAGCTCAGCTGTTGTCAAGAGGTACAAAGGACATTCATTTAAGAGGTCCGAAACCTACTATGTCTATGTTGAGGGATTACGCAAATACGGCGGTCAGATAAGCTCTACAGGGATAGGCTATGTCTGGGAATACAAGAACGGAAGAGTCAGAAAAACTTACTATCACGGGAAGTATTGATCAATAAAGGATGAGGATATCAGAATTATGTATGAGATCGGAAGCGAATTCAATTTTGAAAATACGACAAGGAGAGAAAACTTTTTAAGTCTTTATTCTGAGCTTTCGCAAAGATGCGACAGAAGTATTGAGTTTTTGAGATGCGGAAGAGATGCAATAGGCTTTGTAGCCGATGATATAATTGCCAAGAACAAGGATCTGGAAAATGTATTTTTGCCTGCTTTGTCATGTGATTCGATGGTAAAACCTTTTGTGGTCAGAGGAACAAGAACTGTCTTTTACGGATTGGAAGAAACACTTTCGGTTAATGCAGATAAGCTTGCACTAAGAATAGAAGAAGTAATGGGCAAGGATGTAAAAGATAAGCCATTTGCAATTCTTTTAATGAACTTTTTCGGAATTGCCGATACTTTTGAGACAGAACGGGCTCTTAGAGACAGATTTAATAACATCATAATTATAGAGGATGTGACGCATATTCTTATGGAACCCGAAAAGTACATGTTTGAAGGCGGACTTGCGGACTACTATGTGGGAAGCATAAGAAAGTGGCTTGGAATTCCAGACGGAGCACTTGCTATTTCCAGATCGGAATTTGTAATGGGTGCACTGACCGGGGAAACAGATTTTACTGCCCTCAGGATGCAGGCGCTATTAGAGAAAACAGAGTATCTGGATAACGGTGATATGGAGCTGAAGGCACATTTTAGAAAACTTTTGTCTGAGGCAGAGGATTCACTTAGTGACGGTCTTGATCCGTATCATATATCAGATGTGAGCGCAGATTACTTAAGCGAAATTGATGTAGACAGAATCTGCGAAAGAAGATGTGCAAATTACAAAAATCTTTATAAGGAACTGAAAGCATTGCCTCTTTGCGGTAAAGCTTTCAGACTTCTTCCTGAGATACCGGTAAATGGGGATGGAGAATATAAATATACCCCGTTTATGCTTCCAATTGTACTTGATACTGATTTTATGCAGAGAAGTGCTATAACAGAGAGCGGAAAAAGTGTTACCCGTGACGAATTTGAAAAGCAGCTTGCTGAGAACGGAGTTTATGCTCCGGTACTTTGGCCTGTTTCCGATGAAGCAGCTAAAGTTTGCTCAAATTCAGAGCATTTTTCAAATAATATGCTCTCATTCTGGATTGATCAGAGATATAGCCGCTTTGACATGGAGAATGTGGCAAAAATACTAAATGATGAATTGAGCAGACTGTAAGAAAGATATTTATATGCGACTTAGTGTAATTGTGCCTGTTTATAATATGGCAGGTGAGGATAAATTAAAGCATTGTCTCGATTCACTTGTGAATCAGACTCTGCCGGACGGAGAAATAGAGATAATTGCGGTTGATGACTGTTCTACGGATAATTCCTTTGAGATAATGCAGGAATATGAAAAGGAATATCCCCAAAGGTTCATAGCCCTCCACAGCCCTGTAAATCACCACCAGGGAGGTGCCAAGAATCTGGGACTTGGAGCCAGCAGCGGAGAGTGGATAGGTTTTATTGATGCCGATGATTGGGTAGTACCTGATTATTATGAGAGACTGTTAAAAAAAGCTGACGAGACCGGAGCAGATATGGTGGGATGCGATTACAGCCTTGTAAATCACTACACCTTTGAACCTGGGCAGGTTGTGCATAACAATAATTCGGGGCAGACCGGGATTATGGATGAGGCGAAATATAAAAAGCTTCTTCTTGATACAGGAAGCCTTGTTGTAAAGATTTATAAGAGAAATATCGTTCTTGGAAAAAAAGAACTTAAAAACGGCAAATATGAGGTTTTTCCTGAAGATATTTTTTATGAAGACAACGCAGTGAGCAATACCTGGATGCTGAGGGTAAAGCACTTTGAGTATATAAAAGAGCCGCTTTATTTTTATTTTCAGCATGACGCTTCTACTGTTCACACGATCTCAAAAAAGAATCTCGAGGACAGGATGGCAGCCGGAAGACAGATTATTTCAGAGGCAAGAGAGAATGGCTATCTTGAAAAATACAAGCCTGAAATAGAGTTTATGTATACTGTTCTTTTTTATGTTAATACACTGTTTTCAGCAATGCCTATTGAACAGCATATAGAGGATTGCTATAGCTTTACAAAAAGTATGGGGCAGGAAATGAAGAAAGCTTTTCCTGATTTTCAGGCTAATCCGTACTATATTGAAAGAATTCACCCTGAGGAGAAGAAGCTTATAGGAATGCAGATGAAGTCTCATTTCCTTTTTTATGTATATTACAGACTTCTATGGTTCTACAGGGGACTGAGGAGATAAATTTGCACGATAGAATTTATGTATGTCACACTTTTTATCATGTATATGTGACATGCCTTAAGGAATTTCATATATTGCATCAGACAAGCCTAAAAGGCGAAAAAGCATCAGAGGGAAGTGAGGCTGCGGGAAGGGCAACTCTGGTGCTTTCCAAAATGAGTAATAAATTCGGTTCAATGGTTGAAAGAGCAAGAGAATGCGGGCTGTTTGAAGAGGTCATTGAATACGATGAAAAGGTGGATACATTCTTTCCGGAGCTTGCACCGCTTCGCACCAATACGGGCAGTCTTCCGAAAAATATGTTAAACAGAATAAAATTTTGCAAAAAGTTTGCAAAGCTTCAGGAACAGTATGTCCCGGTTGATTTTACAAAATACAGGGATATTTATGTATTTTGTGATTCAGACCCTATAGGCTATTATCTGAATTATAAAAAGATAAGATACCATGCGCTTGAGGACGGCCTAAACTGCATTAAGTACGGAGATCAGGCACGTTACGATAATAACGGGCATTTCAGGTTTAAGGCATGGCTGGCATCGACGGGACTTATTTTTATTCAGAATGGCTGGGGGAGATATTGCATAGATATGGAAGTTAATGATATTTCCATTCTTGATTATCCATGCCCCAAGTATATAGAGGTTCCCCGTGAACCGCTTGTGGACGAGCTTACGCAGGCTGATAAGGATCTGATGCTTAAGCTGTTTGTGGAAAATATGGATGAACTGAAAAAACAGCTTGAAGAAGGAAAGGATAAGCCAAGAGTTCTCATTTTATCGGAGCCCCTTTGCGACCTTAAGACCAGAGAGCGGCTGTTTAGGGATCTTGTAACGGAGTATGCGAAGGTGGACGGAAAGGATGCGATAGTCATGATAAAGCAGCATCCCCGCGATTATCTTGATTATAAGACTCTGTTTTCGGATGTTATTCTTCTTGCAGGAACTTTCCCTATGGAAATGCTTAACTTTATCGATGGGCTTAAATTTGATAAACTTGTATCTGTTTATACTGTTGTGGATTCAATCAGATTTGTAAAGGAAAAGGTGTTTCTCGGAGACGACTTCATGGATAAATATGAAGCACCCGAAATCCACAGACTGAATGAACAGATAATTGATGATTAAATCAGATAAAACTTGCGTTTATAAATTAGGAGAATTATGAAGAAGATTTACCAGAAAATGATGTTGCTGCTTGATGGAAGGCAAAAGAGACAGATGGTCCTGATCGTAATCATGATGCTTGTTGGAGGTCTCTTTGAAACCCTGGGAATTGCAATGATATTCCCTGTTATGAAAATTGTAATGGACCCTGATGCAGTATCTGAAAGCCCGAAGTATTCAGCTGTATATAATTTACTTGGATGCAGCAGTATCACTCAGTTTGCAGCAATAATCATGATATCGATGGTGCTTATATTCCTTGTAAAGAATATCTTTTTGTTTTTTATCAATGTAGTTCAGCTGCGATTTGTTTACACTAATCAGTTTGCGACCTCAAGACGCATGATGATCAACTTCATGCAGAGACCTTATGAGTATTACCTGAATGCTGATACATCGGTTATCCAGAGGAATATAACCTCTGATGTGAACAACATGTACGGACTGATACTGAGCTGCCTGCAGCTTATTTCGGAGATGATAGTTTTTGCATGCCTTGTGGTCATGCTACTTACTGTAGATGCAAAGATGACGCTTTCCATAGCATCCCTGCTTGTTGCGGTTCTGCTTATTATCAAATATATAATCAAGCCTGTTATGGCTAAGGCAGGGCAGGATAATCAGGACTACTACAGTGGACTTTTTAAATGGATTGAGGAATCCGTTACAGGTATAAAAGAGATCAAGATAGCAAATAAAGAGAATTATTTCATTAACGGTTATGCTGATTGCGGTGCCGGCTATGTTAATGCGGTACAAAAATATAATCTGTACAATTCAACCCCCAGACTTTTGATCGAAACCATAAGTGTGGCAGGAATGATTGGCTATATGCTCATAGTTATGATGAGTGGTCAGAGTGTAAAGGATCTTGTTCCGCTTTTCACTGTTCTCGGAGCAGCAGCGACAAGACTTCTTCCAAGTGCAAACAGAATAAACAACTACCTTACTTCCATAGCATATTTTGAACCCTTTTTCATGAATGTAAGCGATAATCTTCAGCAGGAGATAAATGATGGCAGTGTTTCTTATAAAGCTGAGGATTATAAGATAATGAAAGAAGTTGAAAAGCTTCCTGTTCATAAGTCTATAGAGCTTAAGAATATTACGTATCGCTATCCTAATTCCGCTGCCTATGTTTTAAAGAATGCGGATATGACAATACCTGTTGGAAAATCCATAGGTATTGTTGGAACTTCCGGTGCCGGAAAAACGACTATTGTTGACATTATGCTCGGATTATTACAGATAGAAACCGGAGAAATCCTGGCGGATGGTGTTGAGATAAGAGAGCATTATCCAGAGTGGCTTAAGAACATAGGGTATATTCCTCAGACTATTTTTATGCTGGATTCAACCATAAGGAAAAATGTTGCCTTTGGTGTTTCCGATGATGATATTGATGATAATAAGGTGTGGGCTGCATTGAAGGAAGCCCAGCTTGATGAGTATGTAAGATCCCTTCCGGAGGGGCTTGATACCACAATAGGAGAGAGAGGTATCAGACTGTCAGGTGGTCAGAGACAGAGAATCGGAATCGCAAGAGCCCTTTTTGAGGATCCGGAGGTTCTTGTTCTTGATGAAGCTACAAGTGCTCTTGATAATGAGACAGAGGCTGCGATCATGGATTCCATAAACAGACTTCATGGCAAGAAAACACTGATTATAATTGCACACAGACTGCAGACCATTGAAAAATGCGACATGGTTTACAGAGTAAACGGACAGAAGGTATCAATGGAGAGATAAGATACCTGAGAGAAAAAAGTTTTCCGACTTATAACAGGAGGTGCCTGCAATAATGGCAAACGAGGGGAGAAGGAATGCTGACGCTTAAGACCATAAGAGATAAGGTTTTTAAATTTAAAATATATCAGGAGCCGTTGGAAAAATGGATATTTCCGATAATTCTTTTATTCTATCCTATTATAGGTGCGACTCAGGGCGTTGATGTAACAGATACTACGTACAGTCTTGGGAATTATCAGTTTTCGGATGCACTTGATCCAATGTGGATGATAGCAACATATATTCCTAATGTTCTGGGAAAATTATTTATGAATCTTCCGGGCGGAAATACTATGCTCGGAATGAATATTTACTGCTCATTTATAATAAGTGCAACAGCTATTATTGCTTATTATCTGCTTCAGAGATGGATGCCAGGATGGATGACTTTTATCGGTGAGATAATTGCAATAAATCTTTGCTGGTGTCCCAGAGTTATATTGTATAACTATCTGACCTATTTTTGCTTTACCACAGGTACTTTGCTGCTCATGCATGCCATGACTGATTACGAGATTACAAAATGGAAGTTTGTGCTTGCAGGATTTGTTCTCGGATTATCTGTTATGGTGAGATTCCCCAATATAACCGAAGCTTCGATGATACTTATTTTGTGGTTTTACGAGGGGATTCACAGACGAGACTTTAATGAGATACTTAGAAAAACAGGATTGTGTATTCTTGGTTATTTTATTGGCTTTTTGATTCCCTTTATTGCAATCTGTATTCAATACGGAGTAAGCGCATATCCTGACATGATAATATCGCTTTCCGAAATGACAAAGGGAGCAGCTGATTATTCTGCATTTGGTATGCTGGGAGCAATTTTAAAAGCCTGGTACGGAAGTCTTAAGAATATGATCGTGATGATTCCATGCATTATAGTCGGAACGATCATGATAATGCTAAGATCCGGTAGATACTATTGGATAAAGAGAATACTTTATATTTTTGGTATTTTTGCCCTTCTGTATTTTTATTATGAGAGTGGTGTGTTTACCAGAAGTTATTGGTATTATGATTCAATGTTTGAACCCGCTATGATGTTTCTTATCTTCGGAATTATATTCTTTATTATAGGTATTACTCCGAAAATTCATGGTCAGGCTTCAGAGAGGAGTCTTTGCCTCGCATGTCTGATTATTATGGTTATTACTCCACTTGGTAGTAATAATTATACATATCCTCTTATTAATAATCTGTTTATTGTGGCACCGCTTATAATG
Organism: Butyrivibrio sp. AE3004; assembly: GCF_000703165.1. NCBI lineage: Bacteria > Bacillati > Bacillota > Clostridia > Lachnospirales > Lachnospiraceae > Butyrivibrio > Butyrivibrio sp. AE3004. The sequence goes on along the minus strand of NZ_JNLQ01000002.1, from coordinate 2,919,388 downwards.
TGGATGTTTAGAAGAATGAGGCAGGCAGCAGGTCCGAATGAGATTCATTTCACTTGGAAAGCCATGTATATGGCAATACTTGTACTTATATTTGTTCAGGGATCTCTTTTCCATTTAGAGCACAGCTTTCTGGACGGAACTGACGGAACAAAGCGATCAGCCCTTATGGGAACAAGGGATATACAAAAGGCAGCAGGCATGCATACTACCGAAAGTAATGCGGAGGAGCTTTCTGATCTCTATGATGCTATAAGAGAAAACGGACTTGAGGATAAAAGGCTCTTACAGTTCGGAAATGCTCCAGGACTTTCCTATCTGATGGATATGGAACCCGCTATTTTTTCAACATGGCCGAATCTTGATTCAAATACTACAGAAAAATTTGCAAGTGAACTGGCTACTTTTGATGGGGCAAAAAGTGAGGAAATGCCTGTTGTAATAATATGTCCCGAGTTTAAGGGAGAAGCATTGTGGGAAGAAAAGTATGACCTTATATTGGACTTCCTTAGAACTTGGAAGTATAATAATATCTTCGATGATGGACGATTCGAGGTTTATGTTGTCGAATAAAGGAAATGTTTTTTAGATGAGAGGATATTATGAATAATTTATTACAGCAGATCATGAAGTTTGGACTTGTGGGAGTTTTTTGTTTCTTTGTGGACTACTTCCTGTATCTTATAGCGAATTTTGCTTTTGAAAAAGTGGGAATAGCCTCAATTTTCCCCAAGTACTATCTATTATCTGCGCTGGTTGGTTTTATTGTTTCGGTAGTAGTCAATTATGTTCTGAGTTTTAAATTTGTCTTTGTACGTCGCGATGATATGAGCAGGAAGAAAGAATTTACAATATTCCTTATTCTCAGTATCATCGGACTTGGAGTAAATGAGCTTTGCCTTTTCGTCGGAATAGATCTTATCTATATGAATTGGGGATGGCTTCAGAGTATTATGAGCGAAGCTTTCGCAAAGAATCTTTTCTTCAAGTTTGGCGCTACAGCTGTGGTTATGGTATACAATTTTATAACACGTAAGATTTTTCTTGAGCAGAAGGATTAATATATGAGAATAAATTTTAATGTACCTCCCTATACCGGGAAGGAAATGGAATACATAAGGGAATGTGTTGAAAACCAGAAGATTTGCGGTGATGGCGTATACACAAAGATGGATAATGAGTGGATAGAGAAAAAGACAGGTGTAAAAAAATGTCTTTTGACCACATCCTGCACACATGCTACTGAGATGGCTGCAATTCTTGCGGGGATCAAAGAGGGCGATGAAGTTATAATGCCGTCATATACTTTTGTATCTACTGCCAATGCTTTTGTTCTTCGCGGAGCTAAGGTGGTTTTTGTGGATATCCGCCCGGATACCATGAATATCGATGAAAATCTTATTGAGGAAGCTATTACTTCTAAAACAAGAGCTATTGTACCTGTCCACTACGCAGGAGTAGGCTGTGAGATGGACACGATCATGGATATTGCAAAGCGTCACAATTTATTTGTTGTTGAAGATGCAGCACAGGGGGTAATGAGTACCTATAAGGGAAAAGCCCTTGGTGCAATAGGCGATTTCGGCAATTACAGCTTCCATGAAACAAAGAATTACAGTATGGGAGAAGGCGGAGCCCTGCTCCTTAGGGATGAAACCTATGTAAATGATGCCATAATCATCAGAGAAAAGGGAACCAACAGAACACTTTATCAGCTTGGAAAAGTAGATAAATATACCTGGTTACAGCCGGGGTCATCATACCTTCCAAGTGACATGAATGCTGCTTATCTCTATGCACAGCTTCAGATGGCAGATGAAATAAATGAAACCCGAATGGATCACTACAACAGATATTATGATGCGTTTAGAGATATGGCTGATTCAGGGATTATAGAATTGCCCTATGTGCCAAAGGAATGTGTTCATAATGCGCATATGTTCTACATAAAGTGTAAGGATGCAGAGGAGAGAGAAGGCCTTATACAGTATCTGAAGGCAAATGACATTCTTCCGGCCTCTCATTATGTGCCGCTTCATACATCAACTGCCGGACTTAAGTACAGCCGGTTTAACGGTGAGGATAAGTATACTACCAAAGAAAGCTTAAGGCTTCTCAGGCTTCCTATGTATTATAGTCTTACTAACGAGGATCTTGACGAAGTAGTGATGCGTGTTAAGGAGTACTATAAAGCTGTATAAATATGGAAAATAAAGGAAAAACAAAATCCCTCAATTCTATAATAACAGGTCTCATGACTGCTGCTTTTGCGGTGGTTATGGGACTTTTATACGCTTATTACTACGATCTTAATGATGATGTTTTAATGAAAGATCTTTTGTCGGGGGTTTTTACAGGAGAGCCCTGCTCACACAATATACAGATGCTTTACTCGATAAGCTTTTTCATAAGTCTTTTCTACAGGATTTTCAGAAATGCGGATTGTTATGGTATATATCTGCTTTTGTGTCAGTACATCAGTCTGTTTATTATCTTGAGATTTGTGTCAGGAAACATATCAAAGCTGATTCTTGGGAAAATGGGCAATAATACTGCTCTTTGGAAAAATGCCTTAATACATTTTTTTGCTGCCCTTCCGCTATTTGCTGTCGTACTGGCACTTATGCCCGGTCATTTGGTAATGGTTCAGTATACCTATGCCGTTGCGATGATATGTGCGGCAGCAGCTGTGTTGTTTTCAGAAAATAAGGATGTATTTGCGGTAATTCTTGTGATTCTGGCATTTTGTACCAGGTCCGAAATGACACTTCTTATGCTTCCCTTTGTATTGCTTGTGCCATTTTTCAGATATTTTGACGAAAACGGGAAGAATTTAAAAGAGCAGATAATTCCTGTTTTTGCTGTGGTAGTCGGACTTATAGTGTGTGAACTTATAAATTTTGCAGGCTATTCATCTAAGGAATGGAGGGAATTTAATTCCTTTTTTGACAGCAGAACACAGATATATGATTTTTACCAGATTCCGGATTATGAGGAAAATAAAGTTTTTTATGATTCGATTCAGTTAAAACGGAGTGAATATGAACTTCTTGTAAACTATAATTTCGGATTGGACAGTGATATTGATGCTTCAAAAATGGCGAAGATCGCAGACTATGCAAAGAGCATAAGTACGAAAGAAGGAATTCTGCCTGCCATAAAGAAAAATCTTCCTTTATACTTCTACAGACTGAGAAGTATAGGGATTCCACAAGACTATGAATACCCTATGACGGATTCTCCATGGAATATTGTTACAGGGGCTATGTATGTCATAACCTTTGTTTTGACGTTTCTCTATATGAGTGGCAAAAAGAGCATGCTTTTTACTATATGGAGTTCTGTTTGGAGACTTCTTATACTCTTTGGCGGAAGAACGCTTCTGTGGATGTATATTCTTGTAAGAGGTCGCGATCCAATAAGAATAACCCATTCTCTTTATCTTTTGGAGATTACGGTTCTTGTGATAACTGCTTGTAAAATGCTTGTGAGGCTGGTTAAATCAGCAGAGGAAAAAAAGCATGATAATAGTGAAAACCGTCAGAATGTGGAAATGGTCGCACATTTTTTTGCCGGTTTTTGTGTCCTTGTATTTTTTTCGGTTTGTATAAGATATATTCCGGAGGGCGCAAAGATAGTCAAAAAAGAGTGTCTTGGCAGAGATGAATATAATAGAGCATATGAGGAACTGGACAACTACTTTAAGGAACATGGGGATGAGTTTTTCTTTGTTGATGTTTATAGCTCTGTTGCCTATGCGGATATGGGATATACATATTCGCAGAGAATGCTCCATGACACAGATAACAGTGTTTCCAACTCAGTCCTTATGGGAGGCTGGGCGTCAAAGAGCCCTGCTGAAAAACAAAAGCTCTTGTATTTTTGCTTTGATGAACCGATGGAAGAGGCAATACTGGAGGATAAGTCTTATATAGTGTCCGATATGGATGACGATATGGAATGGATTTTCAACTATTACCTGGATAAAGACCGATATGTTACCCTTACAAGAGAGGATGAGGTTGCAGGGGAGTTTGTTATCTGGAAGATGACTGAAAATAAAGATACCGGTACTGTCTGGAATTGAGAAGAGGAATAATAGATGGAAACCATTATAGGAGAGAAGATAATACTTCGGAAAATAACTTATGATGATACACCGCTTGTGGTTAAATGGAGAAATAATCCAAGAGTAAGGAATAATTTTATTTATCGGGAATTCTTTACTGATGAAATTCACAATGGCTGGATGAAAAACAAAGTTGAAACAGGTGAAGTGGTTCAGCTTATCATCTGTGAAAAGCCGGAAACATGGGATAAGGAAGAGAACGAGATGTCCTTAAGACCTGTGGGAAGTGTGTACTTAAGGGATATAGACAATAAGGAAAAGACGGCCGAGTATGGTGTTTTTATAGGCGAGGATGACGCAACTGGTCACGGTTATGGCAACGAAGCTGCAGACCTTATGTGTGAATATGCAGCTTATGTGCTTAAACTTGAGAAACTGATACTTCGTGTTTTCGTGGGAAATGAAGCAGCCAGGAAAAGCTATGAGCATGCAGGATTTATAAAGAAGCAGGATCTGCCAAAAGTAGAGTGTTCCGATGGCTCAATAAGGGATATGATACTGATGGAAAAGATGCTTTAATGTTTTCGGAATAATAAAGAAAGAATATGGTAAAATAACCCTATGCGAAATAAATTAGTTAGCTTTGTGATTCCGTGCTATCGCTCGGAGAAAACAATTGAAGATGTTATAAATGAGATAGAAGGCGCAATGGACATGCTTGTCCTTTACAGCTATGAGATAATCCTTGTAAATGATTGCTCTCCGGACAATACCTGGGATAAAATCTGTGAGCTTGTCAGGGAGCATGACGAGGTTCGGGGCTATAATCTTGCTAAGAACTTTGGTCAGCACTGCGCCATAATGGCAGGCCTTAATGAGGCAAAGGGTAACATAATAGTATGCCTTGATGATGATGGACAGACTCCTGCCGATGAAGTTGGAAAACTCCTCTATCAGATAGAGAAAGGTGCAGATGTTGCATATGCAAGATATGCGCATAAAAAGCATAATCTTTTCAGAAATTTCGGAAGCGCCATGAATGAGTGGATGGCTCATATCATGCTCGGAAAACCGAAGGAGCTGTCTGTGTCCAGTTATTTTGCGGCAAGACGTTTTGTTGTGGATGAGATGATTAAGTATAAGAGCTCTTATCCATACGTTATCGGACTGGTACTGCGGACTACAAAAAATATCGTAAACGTAGATGTTACTCACAGAGCAAGAGAAGTCGGTGAGAGTGGCTATACCTTTTCAAAGCTCATGGGACTTTGGATAAATGGCTTTACCGCCTTTAGTGTTAAGCCTTTGCGTATAGGAACCCTGATGGGCGGAATATTTGCCGGTATAGGATTCATGTACGGAATATTTACGGTAATAAAGAAGATTTTGTATCCTGATCTTCCTGCGGTTGGATTTTCAGCGCTTATGTCAGCTATTACCTTTATGTGCGGAATGCTTATGCTAATGGTGGGTATGGCCGGTGAATATATAGGAAGAATATATATTTCCCAGAATAATAATCCGCAGTATGTTATTCGTGATGAGGCTAAACATGAGGAATCGAATGAGTAAGAATAAGACCTGGCTGTTGCCGGTCTTATTTGGTGTAGGTGCATCGCTGAGTCTGGTATTAGGATATCAGCTAGAAACGACTGACCATGTGGACCTTGGTAATACAAGGATGCTTATGCTCTTTGCCGGGCTGACAGTACTTATCAGCTTTCTTGTACATTTATCCTGGCAGAGACTTTTACTTAAGGCTGGAAGAGAATTAAACAGTATTTCAGCGGAGAGCACCTATAAAAATATAACGAAAATCAGAACGAAAAAGGGATATACCCGTAGCGAATTTTTCAGGGTCTGGATGCTTATAGCTCTTTGTAATTTTGTTGTTCTCCTTGGAGTCTATCCCGGTTTTTTCGTTTACGATGCTCAGACGGAAGTTATAGAAGTGCTTTCAAGAAGCTTTAATACGCACCATCCGCTTTTGCATGTGCTTCTTCTTGGCGGCAGCGTTGCTTTTTTTCATAAATTTACAGGCAGCTATAATTTGGGGATTTTTGCCTATATATTTATTCAGATGCTTGTGATGACCTGGATATTTACCTATTTCATCAGCTTCCTTAAAAAGCATGGAGCAGGAAAGAGGATAAGAACGGCATCAGCTCTGTTTTTTGGGGGTTTTCCGACAATAGTTATGTATACCCTTTGCTCCTGTAAGGATGGATTTTTTTCTGCATTTTTAATTCTTACAGTAATTCTGATGATGGAATGGGAAGAGCTTTCGGGAAGAGGAGAAAAAAAGAAAAAGGCCGGGCAGATTATCATCTGTGCTGTTCTTATGATGCTTTTTAGGCACAACGGATTTTATGCTTATATTGTTTTTGCGGTTATTGTACTGATTGTATCAAAGCTTCTAAAGATAAAAGACAGATTTCACGGGGCTACATTTTTGATCGCTCCTGTAATTATCTATTTTTGCATCAATCTTGTGATAGGACATGTGGTAGGAGCTTCCGGCGGAGAGCATCAGGAAATGCTTACGGTTCCGATTCAGCAGCTTGCCAGAGTGTATTATTACGACAGTGATAGTTTTACGCAGGAAGAAAAAGACATCTTGCACAGATACCTGAGCGAAGAGGGGTTATCTCACTATACACCCAGAATATCGGACATACTTAAGATGTACTTCGACAACAGAGCTTACGAAGAGGATAAAAAAGCATTTTTGAAGCTTTGGATTACAAAGGGAATACAGAATCCCATGAGTTACCTCAACGGCTGGTTTTTGACATCTTACGGATACTGGTATCCGGGTGCAGTCATAAATGTTTATCAGGGAAATACTGTATTTACTTTTACTTATACGGATAGTTCATATTTTGGTTACGAGGTTGAACTGCCGGGTGAAAGACACAGTTTTATACCGATAATCGACAGCTTTTACAGAAAATTGTCCATAGAGAAATTTCAACAGAACATTCCGGTTGTTTCTCTTTTGTTCTCGCCGGCAGCATATTTCTGGTTGTGCTTTTACCTTCTTTTGACATGGTTTGTTGTCAGGAAGGAAAAGAATATATATCCATGGATTCTTGTAATGCTGGTTTGGCTTACGGTATTACTTGGGCCGACATACCTTGTGAGATATACGATTTATCTGTGGTATAGCGCTCCGATTTTGGTGTATACTGTTTTACTGCGTAAGCATACGTCAGTGGAGGATTTATGAGAAGAAAAGTTGTTTATAAGGGGACAGCTATAAGAGCGGTAATAATAATCTTTGCAGTTATTGCCATACTATCTGTTTTTCCTTTTAGAATCTGGCAAAGAACAATCACCGAAAAGGGTGGAGGTGAGATTGTTCAGATTTCGGACAGAGTAAATGATTATCATGACATAGTTCAGAAATTTATAGCTCAGTATGACAGGCTTGAATCAATAGATATATATGTTGATAATATAGAACTCGGAAATTATATGTCCATGGTTTTTTATAATGAAAACATGGAAGAAGTCTACCAGAGATTTGTGTATTTAAGAGATGCAAACCTTCCGGGCTACATAAATGTTAAGGTGGGGCTTGACCTTAATGTTGGTGAGACATACACCATGATACTAAACGGTGCATTTTCAACGTTTTATGTAGCGTTCGAGCATGCGGGGGAAGATACATCGCCATATTTTGTTTCCTTTGCCTACCATGATACAACAGTGGATGGACTTCAGCTTGCGGCAGCATATAACTACAGACAGCCTATAACTAAGAAGATGTCGCTTCTGATCATTGCAGGAATAATTCTGCTTGCTGTTTTATTGTGCGCTATTGAAAGACTGACTGCAGATAAAAGAAAGAACAAGCTTGTAACCGTCCATCAGGTAGTAAGAGTAGTATGCAATCCCATAGCTTTCGTGGTTGCTATAGGATTGATGGTCCTTATATACCCTGTTAAGTATTTTGATACAAGACCTCTTGAGAATGTGTTTCTTGAGGTCGGAGTTGTTATAACAGCAGCATTTGTTTTCTACGCTATAAATCATGAAAACGATGCCACACTTGATGTTAAGCTTTGGCATAATCTCAGAAATTTTACTCAGATGGGATTTATTGCAGCAGCTTTATGGTTCTGCTGTGAATATATGAACGCTCTTTACACAATTTATCAGACGCTGGCAGAACGTAAGGAAATGATATTTCTTTTACTATTCCTTTGTGCGGCTATTCCGTTCTCCAGATTGCTTAAGACCGGAAATGTTGTATATATAATTATTGCTATGGTAATCGGGACACTATATAGAAATGCTCATTTACTTCCTGATACTGAGAAGGAATACGATCTTCACAATGCAGCACTTACTTATGGGATAATAATTGCCATTCTGGCAGGATTTCTGATTATTAATTTTGCTGTGGAAATATATTACAGACTGCGAAAAAAAGAGGAATATGTGTCAATGGGCACAGGCCTTAAAATAAGCAGTTTCGGAATTATACTTTTAGCATTTTTTGCGGTCCTTGTCGCTTTCAGAAACACAAGATGGTGGGGAGTTGCGCTTGCTGTTTTTGTAATCGGACTTATGCTCAGCTATGGCTTGTATGGATTTAAGGCATATCCTGAGTTGATTATCGGAGGATTACTCCTCAACTTTGTTATATCAATGGGATATTGCTGGATGTATAGAAGCTTTGCTGCTTTTAACACCGGAAGATATGCGTTTGTTTTCCACACGGTGACAGTAACGGCAGAATATATGACCGTAATGGAATGTGCATCAGCGGTACTGCTTTTATACAAGATATATACGACGAGGGATGAAAAGTCCTTCAGGAGCAGGTTCAGATATCTGTGGAAGGAGTTTGTTCTTTTTGGCTTTGTCACCGCATATATGCTGTTTACTATCTCCCGTACTTCATATCTTGCTTGTGTAGTAATGTTTATTTGCATGCTTGCCATCACAGCTGCAGATTGTAAGAAAGGAAAGCTTCGCTATCTGGGAATACAGGTAGTTACCATGGCATTGTCGGTAATTTTGTGTTTCCCCGCAGCTTTTGCACTTCAGAGAATGCTTCCCGCAATAGTGGCTCATCCTAAGAAGTTTCCGATTGAGACAGGAAACTATGGATTGTATGGAGGAGGACAGCCGGACAATCATCTATATATGAATATAGAAAGATTTGTGGATCTGTTTTCCGAGAAGATTCTTAATGTTGACTTTATGGATTATAATTATCCGGAAGATATAGCTAATTTCAACGATGAAGGATATTCAACTGTCGGAGAGAACGGAGTTCCGCTGACTGAGGATCAGTCAAGGGCGATGGTGTATTCACTACCTGAAATTGTTGCCTCAAAGCAGACAACACCTGAAATCAAAGAGTATCTTATGGAAACAGGGGGGCGTGAGCTTCTGGAAAACATGAGACTTGAAGAGGAAAGACTAAAGGCGGAAGCAGAAGCTGCCGCAAGTCAGGAAAATGCGGACGGTGCCGGCGGAAATGGAGAACAGCCTGAAAGTGAGCAAAATGATGAAACACAGGAAAGCTCAGGAACCGGTGACGGTATCGAAGAGTTTTCAAATGGCAGAATCACGATATTTAAGTCCTATCTTCAGCAGATGACACCTTTTGGACATGAGGAGATGGGAGCTGTTCTCCCTTCCGGTGAAGTGGCTGTTCATGCGCATAATACCTATATTCAGGTTATGTTTGATAATGGTATATTAGCCGGTATAGTATTCCTTTTGATGATGGCTTTTGCTTTCTTCAAAGGTGCCGCATATTATTTGAAGAACAGAAATGACATACCCGGAGCACTTCTTCCTTATGCTATGACTGTCGGCTTCGGAATAGCAGCCATATCGGAATGGGTATTTCAGTTTAGTAATCCGATGGCAATAGCACTTGTTTTTTCAATCATGCCAATTGCTTTTAAAGAAAAATAACGATGAAATCGGCAATTCTTCCACAGGTGGGATGAAAAGCTGATTTATGATAGAATAAAGAGATATGAAATCAGAGAAGAAACCTTTTAATTTTGCAAAATTTTACAGAAGAGTCGGACTTGTGGTTTATGATGTGCTAAGCATCATTATCGCAAGTTATTTGGCACTCCTTATGAGATATGAGTTCAACATTGATCTGGTGCCGTATGAATTTATGGATCCGGTTACTGATTTTTTGGTGATCAATGTAGCACTTTCACTTGTATTTTTCTATTTTTTCAGATTGTATAACAGTCTGTGGGCTTATGCGGGTGAAAATGAACTTCAAAATCTTGTATTTGCCTGTGTGGCATCAGGTGTAGCCAATGCTTTCGGCCTCCAGTTTTTTAAGGTAGGAAGACAGCCGGTTCCTCAGAGCTATTACTTTTTATATACGTTCATTTTGATAACGCTGATATTTATTAGCAGATTCAGCTATAGATTTATCAGAAGTGTAAAACATAAGACTGAGAACCGCAAAAACACTACTTCTGTTATGGTGATCGGCGCCGGGGAATCAGGTAACATCATTATAAAGGAAATTGTGAACAGCAACTTTTCCACTATGGTCATCAGATGCATCATAGATGATGACAGAAGCAAATGGGGACATTATATTCAGGGAATCAGAGTTGTAGGCGGTCGTGACAAGATATTGGAGTGTGCGGATCTCTATGACATTGATGAAATAATAGTAGCAATCCCTTCTCTTTCAAGAAGTGAGATGAAAAAGCTGCTTGATCTGTGTAAGGAGACTAACTGTAAGCTTCGTTCACTTCCGGGCGTATATCAGCTTGTGAATGGTGAGGTCAATGTAAGTAAGCTGCGCGAGGTAGAAGTTGAGGATCTTCTTGGAAGAGATCCCATTGCAGTAGACTTAAATCAGATTGCCGGTTATGTAAGCGGTAAGACAGTTCTTGTTACAGGCGGTGGCGGATCTATAGGATCAGAGCTTTGCAGACAGATAGCAAATCATAAACCCAAGAAGCTTATAATAATCGATATTTACGAAAACAATGCTTACGATATACAGCAGGAACTTAAGAGAAATCATCCTGAGCTTGATCTTGAGGTTTTGATTGCTTCCGTAAGAAATACTAACAGAATTAATAGGATCTTTGAAAAATACAGACCTGAAATTGTTTATCATGCAGCTGCTCATAAGCATGTACCGCTTATGGAAGACAGCCCTAACGAAGCTATAAAGAACAATGTTTTCGGAACATTTAAGACTGCCATGGCTGCAGCTATGAACGGCTGCAAAAAGTTTGTAATGATATCTACAGATAAAGCGGTTAATCCCACAAATATCATGGGTGCAAGTAAGAGAATTTGTGAGATGATCGTGCAGACCTTTAACAAGCATTATGATACAGAGTTTGTAGCAGTGCGCTTCGGAAATGTACTGGGTTCAAACGGCTCGGTTATACCTCTGTTTAAGAAACAGATAGCAGCAGGTGGTCCGGTTACCGTTACAGACCCTAATATCATCAGATATTTTATGACTATTCCCGAGGCTGTCAGCCTTGTAATGCAGGCCGGTGCATATGCAAAGGGCGGAGAAATTTTTGTCCTTGATATGGGAGAGCCTGTAAGAATCCTTGATCTTGCCGAGAACCTTATTAAACTTTCGGGATATAAAGTCGGAGAAGATATTAAGATTGAATTTACGGGACTTAGACCCGGAGAAAAACTGTATGAAGAGATGCTCATGGATGAGGAAGGACTGCAGGATACTGCCAACAGAATGATTCATATCGGAAAACCCATTGATATGGATGATATGAAATTCTTTGGACAACTTGAGGAACTTAACGGAGCTTCCAAGGCAGAGCATGCTGATGAGATAAGAGAAATTGTCCAGAAGATAGTAACTACTTATCATCCGGAGGACAATGCGGACTCGCACTCCATAGAACATCAGAAGGCACTCGAAAGAGCAGCTGAACTTATAAACGAGACAGAGTAAATTTTTTAATAATTTGTTAAATTAGTCCTTTCATGATAGGAAATGTAAAGCATGACCCGGCAACGGTACTGACAACAGAGCGGTATGAGTCGGGTAAAAACATGCGTTTAAAGATGAGGAAGATATGGACGAAAGATTTAATGGTATAAAGAAGTTTGAAAGCAAGATATGGTTATCTTCTCCCACGATGCATGGAGATGAGCTCAAGTGGGTTACTGATGCCATAGATAAAAACTGGGTTTCCACAGTAGGTGAGAATATAAATGAGGCTGAGCGCCTTGTACAGGAAATGGTTGGAAGAAAATATGCCGTAGGACTCAGTTCCGGAACAGCGGCACTTCATCTGGCAATAAGACTTGCAGGAGAAAAGCTCTATGGACCGCAGCCTGCAAATGTGGGAACACTCAGCGGCAAAAAAGTATTCTGTTCCGATATGACATTTGATGCAACCGTAAATCCGGTGGCATATGAGGGCGGTGAGGCAGTTTTTATTGATACAGAGGCTGATTCCTGGAACATGGATCCCGAGGCCTTGGAGAAAGCATTTGAGCTTTATCCAGATGTGAAGCTTATAGTTATCGCATATCTGTACGGAACTCCCGGAAAGATAAAGGAGATAAGGGCTATAGCTGATAAGCATGGCGCTCTGATTGTTGAAGATGCTGCTGAATCTTTCGGCGCATCTTATGAAGGCGTGCAGACAGGAAAGTTTGGAGACTATAGCGTTATATCCTTTAACGGAAACAAGATAATTACAGGAAGTGCGGGGGGAATGTTTCTTACAGATTCTCTAAGTGACTGCCATAAGGTAAGAAAATTAAGTACTCAGGCCAGAGAGGATGCGTCCTGGTATCAGCATGAGGAACTCGGCTACAACTATCGTATGTCAAATATAGTTGCGGGGGTCATAAGAGGACAGCTTCCTTACCTTAAAGAACATATAGAGGCTAAGAAAGCCATTTACTATAGGTACAAAGAAGGCCTTAAGGATCTTCCTGTGTCAATGAATCCTATTCCGGATAATACCGATCCAAATTATTGGCTCAGCTGTATGATAATTGACAGGGAGGCTTTGTGTCCTCAGGTTAGATCTGAGAAAGAGGTTCTTTACAAGTCAGAGCCCGGAAAATCATGTCCTTCGGAGATACTTGAAGCTCTTTCATATTTTAACGCAGAGGGAAGACCTATCTGGAAGCCCATGCATATGCAGCCTATGTACAGAAATAATATCTTTATTACTGTGCAGGGGATTATGCGCGGTAGAAGTAATGCATATATAAATGAGGGAACTTCTGTTGATGTAGGTGCGGATATATTTGAGAGAGGTTTATGTCTTCCTTCAGATAATAAGATGACTGAAGAAGAGCAGAGCGTTGTGATAGATATAATTCACAGATGCTTTAGATAATAATTGCGAGGTCATTTGATATGAGCTTTTCACGCTCACAGAGAAGAAAAAGAATATTGTTGATTGTGGATGCGGCTGCGCTGTGTCTTGCATATGCCGCAATGATCACGATCAGGTTTAACTGGTATTGGAAAAAAGAGTGGATGATTCCGCTGTACACCATGATTTTTTTCATGGAAATCCTTTTTGCCACGCTTGTAAATGTATACCTTGGAAGAAGGTTTGATTACAGGCCTATTGAATATCTTGATCCGCTCGAAATATTCAGCGGAGTCTTCAAGAACCAGGTAGCGCTGTTTTTGTTTTTACTTGTTGTGCTTATGGTATCTCAGAATACTTACTATGTATCAAGGCTTGCCATGGGATATCTGGTTGTTCTTAATTTTGTGTTTGTATTTTCTTTCAGACTGATATACAGGGCAATACTTATTAAGAACGGCAATCCTGAGGTTCACAGAAGAAAAATAGCAGGACTTGCATTTAAAAATGAAATTGAATCGGTAAAAGCTCATCTCGGAAAAGATCTCAGTCTTGAATTTGAACTGGACAATGTTTATTCTCTCGATGAAGCGTATTATCCGGAAAATACAAGAGATATTGATGATTATGAAGCAGCAATTAACCGTGACCAGCTTGTTCAAAAGGTTAAAGAATCAGGATGCAGTGACATTTTTGTATGTATTCCCGATAAGCTTGATATAGCAGACTTCGTGCGTAATGATATTGTAAGAAGATTTGGAAACGAAGGTATTAATACATACTTTGGAATATCCCTTGACGGACTATGGGTAACTAACCATCTTATCAGAGGGATAGGATACTATCAGGCTGCTTATTACTCCGCAATGTCTAAAAGATGCAAAGTCCTTGGCGTTAATTTTGCAGTATCCAATGTAGAAAATGCGGTTCTGTATGTTAGAAGCCATATACATGATTTCTTTGGTAAGTATATATGCTTTTGTAATGTTCATACCACTGTGGAAGCCAGTGAAAATCCTGAATATATGCATATTCAAAACTCATCGGCACTCACTTTTCCAGATGGACAGCCTATTGTAAACAGAATTCAGAAATCAGGATATGTTAAAGCGGAGAGAATTGCCGGACCGGATTTTATGGATGCTATGTTTAAATCCACAATGGATGGTAAACTTTCGCATTACTTTTATGGGTCTTCGGAAGAAACCATCGAGCTTCTTAAGGAAAAACTTCCTGAGAAATATCCCGGCATAGTAATTAAGGGATTCTATTCACCGCCTTTCAGAGAATTAACACCTGAGGAGGATAATGATATAATAGAGATGCTTAATGCATCGGGTGCAGACCTTATCTGGATAGGGCTTGGTGCTCCAAAGCAGGAAAAATGGATGGCTGCTCATGAAGGAAAATTGCATGGAGTGATGCTTGGCGTTGGAGCAGGATTTAATTTTTACGCCGGAAATATAAAAAGAGCACCGCTATGGATCAGAAAAATTGGAATGGAATGGCTGTACAGACTGTTTCAGGATCCGAAACGTCTTCTCAAGAGATACTTTGTATCAAATGCAAAGTTTATTTGGAAGGTATTTGTTTTGAGGAAATAGACAGCATGGGTGTTTGCAAAGTTTCCGCACCGACACTTTAAACTGACAAAGTGTCCGCGGCACAAAGACAAAAGTTCGCCGACGCTTGACTTATTTTAACAATTTGATATAATTTAATCTCGACATTGTAATAATACATATTAATATGTAATACTTACATTAAGAACAACGGCGTTCCTACTTGCAGAGTGTAAGTTCGGGGACGCTTATTTTGTAACATAGGACAGAATGGTAAATGTGAACGTTTGATTTATGTTCCTATACTATTAATTATAGAAGTTAGAAATATAGGATTTTGGGGTAATGAGTATTCTGCATAATCCATATAAGGGAGATTTCAATCATACTCCTGAGATGGATAAAAAAGGGAGGTTTCGCGACAGATTCTTCTATACAGGGGATATCTATGTGCTTCCTTATGACGAAAAAGAGAAGAAAAAAACATACCTGCCGTGTGTTCTTTACGGAGTGGGAATACTTGTGGCCTTGTTTGCGCAGGGGTTGGTAAATCAATCCTCTTCACGTACTATTTGGGTAGTGCTCCCATATTTCTTTCAGTATCTTCCGGCTTTGTTTTATCTGATCGGGGTTGTTGAATATACAGGTTCCACTTGTAGGATGACAAGGCCGCAGTATGACAAGGGCATCGGAAGAATGAGATTTTGCGCAATATCTGTGATTGTGCTTGCTGTAATCAGTACTGTTTGCGAGATTATTTATCTCGTGCTGCGAAAAGGACAGTATGATTTATCAGGAGAGATTGTTTATTTGCTTTTGCACATTCCGACTATTTTTCTTGCTTTATGGTTTAGCAGATATTATAACAGGCATTTTTCGGGAATAACTGTTGAATCAGGCAAATGATGTTGGTGACAACCACCTAGGTGGATGCACATATATTATTATGGGGGCCACCCCCAGAATGGAGGGCAATATGAAAAAGTTAGGCAAATTTCTGGCATTAGGACTTGCCGGAACAATGGTTGTTTCAGCTGTTGGCTGTGGCGGCGATGCTAACACAGGCGCAGACAATAGCACAACCGAATCTGCAGATACAGCAGAGTCTACTGCAGATGCTTCTACTGAGGAAGCTGCTGATGCTACAGAGGCAGAATCCACAGAGGAAGCTGAAGAAGCTACTGAGAGCACAGGAAGCGGAGCTCCGCTCGTAATCGGAGAGTCTGAATTCTCTGAGAAGTTCAGTCCTTTCTTCGCAAACACAGCTTACGATATCAACGTTGAGCAGATGACTTCAATTCCGTTACTTAAGGTTGATCGTATGGGTGAGATCATCATGAATGGTATCGAGGGCGAGACCAAAGAGTATGACGGCAATAGCTATGAGTACAAGGGACCCGCTAACTGTGAGATTACCGAGAACGAAGACGGCACAGTTGATTATGCATTCGAGATGCGTGATGACATCACATTCTCTGATGGTGAGCCTGTTACAATCGATGACGTTATTTTCACAATGTATGTACTTGCAGATCCTTCTTATGATGGAAGCTCATCCTTCAATGCACTTCCTATCACAGGTATGGAAGCATACAGAAGCGGTTCAGATACACTCTTCAACCTCCTTGTAAAGGCTGGTGAGGATAACACAGACTTCACATATTTTACAGAAGAACAGCAGAAGCAGTTCTGGGAGACAGATTTCCCTAAAGCTAAGGAACAGTTCATCAACGATATCGCAGATTACTGCTCAGCTAATGGCGCTGTTTCTGATGATGAAGATGTCGCTAAGGATCCTATTGCAAACGCAATGGCTAACTGGGGATATGGTAAAGCAGAAGGTGGCGTTCTTACAGCTCCTTCAGGTGCTACATTTGATGTAAAGGGTGGCCAGGCCCCTACAGTTGATGATTTCTGGAATGAAATCATGGCTGCTTATGAAAACGACGTTATGACAGCTACAGATAAGGAAAAGGCTGGCGACGGCATCCTTGATATGCTTTCAGACGATTATAAGAACTCTGTTGAGACAGGTGAGTCTGCACCTTCTATCACAGGTATTGAGAAGACAGGTGACAACTCAATGGTTGTTCACATGGACAAGCTTGATGCAACAGCTATCTACAGCCTTTGCTTAGAGATTGCTCCTCTTCACTACTATGGTGATAAATCTCTCTATGATTATGACAACAATACTTTCGGATTCACAAAGGGTGACCTTTCAGCTGTAAGATCTAAGACAACTCAGCCTCTTGGCGCTGGCCCTTATGTATTTGATAAGTATGAGAACAAGATTGTTTACTTTAAGGCAAACGAGAACTACTATCTTGGCGCTCCTATCATTAAGGACGTTCAGATGAAGGTTACTCAGCAGTCTGATGCTGAGCCTGCTATCGTTCAGGGTACAATTGATGTTGCTGAGCCTTCAGCTAACAAGTCTACTCTTGAGCAGATTGCCGGAGACAACTCAAACGGCGAGCTTACAGGTGACAAGATTGCTACATCACTTGTAGACAACAACGGTTATGGTTATATCGGAATGAACTCTGAGAACGTTAAGGTTGGTTCAGATCCCGGAAGCGATGAGTCTAAGGCTCTTCGTAAGGCTATTGCAACTGTTCTTGCTGTACACAGAGACGTAGTTGTTGATTCTTACTACGGCGATGCAGCTAACGTTATCAACTATCCTATTTCAAACACATCTTGGGCAGCACCTCAGGCATCTGATCCTGATTACAAGGTTGCTTTCTCAACAGATGTTGATGGAAATCCTATTTATACAGACGGCATGAGCGAAGATGAGAAATATGATGCAGCTCTTCAGGCAGCTCTTGGATTCTTCGAGAAAGCCGGATACACAGTTTCTGATGGTAAGCTTACAGCAGCTCCTGAAGGTGCTAAGCTTTCATACGAGGCAATGATCCCTGCAGATGGTAAGGGTGATCACCCTTCATTCGGTATCCTTACAGCAGCTAAGGAAGACCTTGCAAAGATTGGCTTCGACCTTATTATCAATGACCTTTCAGATTCTTCTGTTCTTTGGACAGCAACTGAAGGTGGCACAGCTGAAATCTGGTGTGCAGCTTGGGGTTCATCAATCGATCCCGATATGTATCAGATCTATCACTCAGAAGGTGGTTCTGCTTACATGTACAGAATTAACCAGAAGGAACTTGATGACCTTGTAGTTGAAGGAAGATCTACTACAGATCAGGCAGTACGTAAGGCTATCTATAAGGAAGCTCTTGACTATATTGTTGATTATGCTGTAGAAATCCCGATCTATCAGAGACAGCAGTGTTCTATCTATTCAGTAGATCGTGTCAATACAGATTCTGAGATGCTTCAGGATCAGACAACATTCTTCCACTTCTTCGCAAGCACAAGTGCTCACGATGGAATTGAGAAGCTTATGACTAAGTAATTCGTATTTAACAATATAAGTACGTATGACTTTGTCCGTGGGGGTAAGACGCTCCCACGGACAAGTTATGTATTTTTTTAGACAGATATAGAGCGGGGATGACAATGCGTTTTCTTCCGCAATTAATCCATTAATATAGAAAGAAATATTTCGCTATGCGAAATTTTATATAGATAACATTAGTCCCCTGGTAATATATGATTATTCAGGTAGAAGATATTTATTTTAGAAGGAGTATAGACAACAATGAAGAAATTCATACTAAAGCGTCTGCTCATATCGGTAGTATTATTGTTTTTCGTATCAATGATCATTTATACAATCATGAGATGTATGCCTACATCATACGTTGAACAGCAGGCGATGGCTTTATCAACAAAGCCCGGCGCAAAAAGTTACTCAGAGTGGGTAGAACAGTTAAACGCTCAGTACGGTCTGGACACGGGGGTAATCCAGGGCTACTTTAAATGGGCATCAAAAGCAATAAAGCTTGATTTTGGTGATTCCTGGTATTGGAATCAGCCGGTTTTACAGAAATTCAGCAGTGTTATCTGGTATTCATTTGCACTTGGCCTTGTTACATTTATTTTGGAAATAATAATCGCAATACCTGCAGGTGTAGCTGCTGCAAGAAGGCAGTATTCTGCAACAGACTATGCAGTTACGGTTATCGCACTTATCGGAATTTCGCTTCCGAGCTTTTTCTTTGCGACGATTTTGAAGTATATACTTTCAGTTAAACTTGGATGGCTTGACCTTTATGGCATTGTAGGAAGAATGCATGAGAGTTATTCACAGACAGGTAAAATTCTTGATATGGCGCGTCATATGATCATGCCTGTTATAACACTCACAGTTGTAAGCGTTGGTTCACTTATGCGTTACACAAGAACAAACATGCTTGAAGTTTTAAATGCTGATTATATCAGAACAGCAAGGGCGAAGGGACTTTCTGAGAATAAGGTAGTTAATTATCATGCTTTCAGAAACACACTTATCCCGATTGTAACTCTTCTTGGTGGATCACTTCCGGGACTCTTTAGTGGTGCTATGATCACAGAGACATTGTTCCAGATTCCCGGTATCGGTTATACATCATATCAGTGCGTAGTACAGGGTGATATCCCGTTTGTTATGTTCTACATGGTATTTATGGCAGTGCTTATTCTTTTGGGTAACCTTATCGCAGATATTCTCTATGCGGTAGTTGATCCCAGAGTTAGAGTAAACTAAGGAAAGGAGGCGGATGTAATGTCAGAAGATAATAAGAACGTAGTAAAAAAAGAAGAAATGCATCTTGATGATGCAAACAGAGTCCGTGTCCTCTCTCCGGGAATGATGGTCCTCAAGAGATTCCTTAGAAACAGACTCGCTATAGTTGGAATGGTAATTATTGTTGCAATGTTCCTGTTTGCGTTTGTTGGTGGAGCGCTTTATCCTTATTCAGAGAGTAAGGTGTTCTACAAGACAGAGCAGGTTATGAAAGAATTTGCAGGTGCTACTGAAATTGATCAGTTCCAGTTCCAGACAGCTGATGGAGTAAAACTTCCTTCAGATATCAATTCAAAGGCACTTATAGCAGTTTCAAAAAAGAAATATGTTTTCCAGACCAGAGACGGACAGATGATGGGAATGTCACCTGCTGCAGAAGATTCAGATGTTTTCCTTATATATTCACTTGAGCCCGCACAGGTATTTCTTAAGGGCAACAAGGAATTTGATGCTGCGGTAGAAGCAGGAAGAGCTGATTTCGAGCAGGATGGAAAAATCTATATGTTTGATGGCGAGGATTTCAAGGCTGATGTATATGAAGCTACCGAACTCGCGGTTGCAAGTAAGAGATCCTTTACAGGATATAGCAAGGATACCAAGTTCTCATATGAGTTCTATAGAAATGCTCTTGTTGCTGTTGCTACAAAGGCTACTTCGTTTGATGCGGATGGTGTAAGCTATTCTTTAAATGAGGAAGGTCTTGTTGAATCAAACGGTGAAGGCTATGCTGTTGTTTCTAACATGAACTTTAATGCAATTGATCCCGGTACTTTCCTTGATCCTGCATATAAGGCTGCTGCTCTTGAAGCTTTCGATGCACAGGGCAATTCAGGTTCCTTTGAATATGCAGATGCGGATGGTAATAATATAGAGTATAGATTTGAGAAAAAGACCGGACAGTACACAATCAAAAAGTTCCAGGAGACAAGACTTATCGATATTTATGCTGCTCCTTCAAAGGCACACCCTGTAGGAACGGATGCTAACGGAATGGACCTTCTTGCCCGTCTTATGTATGGTGGCAGAATCTCACTTCTTATAGGCTTTGTCGTAGTGTTTATCGAGGTATTCATCGGTATGATCATCGGTGGTGTTGCAGGTTTCTTTGGCGGTTGGGTAGATAACCTCCTTATGAGACTTGTTGACGTGGTTTATTGTATTCCCGCTATGCCTTTATACCTTATACTTGGTTCAATCATGGATTATTATCAGGCCAGCCCCAGAGCACGTATTTATCTTCTTTGCGTGGTTATGGCGGTTATCGGATGGGTTGGAATTGCACGTATTGTAAGAGGTCAGATCCTTTCACTTCGTGAGCAGGAGTTCATGGTAGCTGCTGAAGCACTGGGTATCAGCACATACCGCAGAATTTTCAAGCACCTTATTCCAAACGTAATTCCTCAGCTTATCGTATTTGCAAGTATGGGACTTGGTGAGGTTATCCTTTCTGAGGCTTCACTTTCATTCCTTGGTCTGGGTATCAAGTATCCTGCTGCTTCATGGGGAAGTATCATAAATGCGGTTAATGATTCATACGTTATGACTAATTACCTCTTTGTATGGCTTCCTGCAGGAACATTTATCCTTCTTACAGTTCTTGCATTTAACTTTATTGGTGACGGACTGAGAGATGCATTCGATCCAAAGATGAAAAGATAATACTGACAAGCGACACTGCGACCCACATGCTTGCATGTGCGGGCGTAGTGGCATTTGTCAGATAAGAAATCATGAGGAAGTAGAGCGAAAGCTCGGATTCCGAATGATTTCGAGTCTTGCGAGAGTACGAAGTAGGAAGCAAGACGTATTATCTTATATGTATATATAGGAGAGTAAAATGGCAAAAAATTCAAATTACATCTCGGCTAAAGAGTCAAGAAGGATTTCACGTGAGAACCGTAAGATCACATCCGAGATTGAGAAAAAAAGAAATAGAAAGCATATTCCTGAGAGTGAATATGTTACAAAGATGAAGAATCCTGATAACTGCGTCGAATTTGACAATGTTCATACATATTTCTTCACAGATATAGGTACGGTTAAGGCTGTTGACGGTGTATCCTTTGAAGTGCCACAGGGTAAGACTGTAGGTATCGTTGGTGAGTCAGGCTGTGGTAAATCGGTTACCAGTCTTTCACTCATGCAGCTGGTACAGAGACCTTCAGGACAGACTGTGGAAGGTGAAATTCGTTTTAACGATGGTGACAGGACAATAAATGTAGTCAATGCACCTGCATCAGCAATGCAGAAGCTTCGTGGAAATAAGATGTCAATGATTTTCCAGGAGCCTATGACATCTCTTAATCCTGTATTCAGAATAGGTGCTCAGGTTGATGAGGTTATAGCTCTTCACAATCCTGAGATGTCACCTGAGCAGGTTAAGGCCAGAACCATTGAGATGCTCCAGATGGTTGGTATTGCTAATAAAGAGGGTGTTTATCAGATGTACCCTCATGAGCTTTCAGGTGGTATGCGTCAGCGTATCATGATAGCTATGGCGCTTGCCTGTGATCCTAAGCTTATTATTGCGGATGAGCCTACAACAGCACTTGATGTTACTATTCAGGCTCAGATTTTGGACCTTCTCAGAAACCTTAAGGATAAAATCAATTCGTCAATCATGCTTATCACACATGACCTTGGCGTAGTTGCTGAGATGGCTGACTATGTGGTGGTTATGTATGCAGGTCGTGTTATTGAAAAAGGTACTGCAAGAGAGATATTCAAGGATCCCAGACATCCCTATACGATTGGTCTTATGAAATCTAAGCCCGTTGTAGGTAAGTATGTTGAAAAACTTTACAATATCCCCGGAAATGTACCGAACCCTATTGATATGCCTGATTACTGCTATTTTAAGGATAGATGTGATATGTGTGTAGAGAAATGTTCCGGAAAATATCCCGGAGTATACAAGGTTTCTCCCACTCATGAAGTAAGCTGTTACAGATGCGAAGATATGGCTAATAATTCAAAGACTGAAGAAGGAGGTGCAAAGTAATGAGTGATAATATACTTGAAGTAAAGCACCTCAAGAAATATTTCCCTATTAAGGGTGGTTTCTTCGGTGGCGTTACAGGAAATGTTAAAGCTGTTGATGATGTTACATTCTCAATTCCGCGCGGAACAACAATGGGACTTGTAGGTGAGTCAGGCTGCGGTAAGTCAACAACTGGTAGAACTATATTAAGGCTTCTTGAGAAGACAGAGGGCGATATCTTATTTAATGGTGAAGATATCAGCAAATATGATAAAAAGAAGCTTCGTGAGCTCCGTACAAAGATGCAGATCATTTTCCAGGATCCGTATTCATCTCTTTCACCTCGTCTTCCTATCGGCGAGATTATTGGTGAGGCTGTTCGTGAACATGGTCTTGTTCCAAAGGCTGAATTTGATGATTATATTACAGAGATTATGAAGGAATGCGGTCTTCAGCCATATCACAAAGATCGTTATCCTCATGAATTCTCAGGTGGACAAAGACAGCGTATATGTATCGCAAGAGCACTTGCTGTTAAGCCTGAGTTTGTAGTATGTGATGAGCCTGTATCAGCGCTTGACGTTTCAATTCAGGCACAGATCATCAATCTGCTTAAGGAATTACAGGAGAAAAATAATCTTACTTATCTGTTTATCTCACACGACCTTTCTGTCGTTGAGCATATTTCAGATGCTGTAGGTGTTATGTATCTTGGTAATCTGGTTGAGACAGGTAAGACAGAGGATATTTTCGCTAATCCGCTTCATCCTTATACAAAGGCTCTTTTCAGTGCTATTCCTATGCCTGATCCGGATATCAAGAAGGAGAGAGTTCTTCTGGAGGGTGATATACCGTCACCTGCTAATCCGCCTAAGGGATGTAAGTTCCATACGAGATGTCCTCATTGTATGGATTGCTGCAAGGAGCAGGATCCTATGCCCAAGGATATGGGTAACGGACATGTAGTAAGATGTCATCTTTACAACGACAAATAAGAAATAAAGATAAAAGCCATCAATGTTGTCACATGCATTGATGGTTTTTTTAATTGGAGAGGAAATTGCTCCACATTCCTATGAAATAAAAAACGCTCCGCTATGGATGCGACTGGTGTGCAAATGTATATGCACGCTAAAGCTTGCGTGCACCAGCGCGCAAAGAGTTGCAAAGCAACTCTTTATTAAATATCCTTCAGACTGAGATTTTTAACTTTACTCATAGCTATAGCATAGATTGCTCCTGTAAAAAGAACCGTTATTAAAACAGAAATGAAGCATGAGGGCATACTTGGCTCTTTTACAAACATTATATGTACCTGTTCCATAGTGTGTAAAACATAAAATGTGATATTACAGCCTAAATAAATACCAAGAATTATTCCGGTAGCTGTTGTAAATATTACCTCTCGTATGGCATAAATTATGGTTTCTTTGACGGTATAACCATTTATTCTCATGACTGTAAGCTCAGTTTTTTTGGAAACAATATACATATTTGCAAGGCCAAGTATGACAAAAAGAGCCATTACAGCAGAGATAATAATGAGTAATCCAACAATGAGATTTAGAACAATAACTACGCTTTGAAGTGACGCAACCTGTTCAGTAGCAGGTTCATATACTTCAAAACCGGAAATGTCGGATAGGGATTGAATAAGTGATTCCTCTTTGCTTTTATCATTCATGGTAATGAAAAAAGTATTGTCGTTATAATGTGTATCTACAATTTTTTCATAGTATTTTTTTGTACATACAACGTATCTCCCGATGTAATTTTGAATAATGCCGCTTATTATAGCAGAGTGTTTATATCCCATACCGTCCAGTATATAAATATCATCACCGGGACTTAAGTTATAGATTTCTGCAAGTTTGGTGGTAATGATAATTCCGTCTTCAGGCTTCATATTTTTTTGAGTATTATCTTCTGACAGAATATTTTTACCTGTGTGCCAGTCTAATAAGGGATGATAGTAGGAAAGTGCAGCAAGGTCATCGGAAATCAGAAATTCCATGTATTCAATAGTATCATCCATTTGAACACTTCCCTGTTTGTCCAGAAATAGTAGGAATTTGACATTATAATCAACAAGTAAAGCGGAAATATTTTTTGCTACATCGTCAGAAACAGAAGTGTTGATTGATATTTTTGCATCATATCCTGTATAATCACTGATCTGTCTGTCAAGCGCCCCGCCTATTGAGGACCTTATTGAGAAACCAATAACAGTGAGAGCACAGCAGCCGGCAACGCTAAGAACAGTAACGATAACTCTTACAAAATCGGAACGTATATTGAGGATAATAATTCGGCTGAATAATGGCAATTTCTTTAAAAAGAAAGACTTTTCCAAAGCTTTCATATGCCCTTTGGGGATTTTTGGTGAAAGCAGTTTTTTAGCGGTTTCTTTTAAAAGAGAACTGCATGAAAAGTATATAGATGCAAGTGCGACCAGGGAAGCTATCACTATAGTGGCAATAGTCGGAGTAAGCTCAATTACAAAAGGAAACTGACCAAAGATGAAGTGATCACCAAATCCAAGTGCTATGACCCATTCCAGAATAAATACAGAAAAAATGATTCCCATAATTATTCCTATTAGAGCGGCAGAAAAACCGAAAATGAAATATTTTGAAAAAATCTCATTTTCATGCATGCCAAGTGCTTTAGAAATGCCAATAATAGAGCGCTGTTCATAAACCATTCTTGAAAGAGATACAAATATTACCATAATGGATATAACAATAAACAGCGATGAAAAGGAAAGGTTAAGATTCCTTAAATTTTCAATATTGTTCTTAAGATAAACAAAAGAGGGATTGGAATTTCTGTTGAATACGTACCATAGAGCTTCACCCTGTGCGAGTGTTTTGTTATAACTTTCTTTTGTATCATCGACTCTTTTAATTGCATGATCATATTCTATGAGTGCTTCGTCATAATCGGTTATCTGTTCCTCTGCAGTTTTATAAGTTACGGGATCTTTACTTATGATCACAGAGAGCATGTTACCCAAATCCGCCATAGTTTCACCGGTTTTACTTTTTAGTGACGGAATCATTCTGGATGCAAGTTCAAGCTCATCTGATGCATCAGATAATTCTTTTTCACTGTCCAGGAGACTATCACTCATAAACTTAGTGTAAGCTTCATAGCGTGAAGCGTTTAATTGTTTGCCGAGTTCTTCAATAATATCTACATAATGATCTGCAACCTCAAAATATTTATCGTCAAAGGTTGAGGCAATGCCTGATTTGTCAAAAGTGATATCTGCATAGCTGTAGCAGTAATCAAGCTTTGAAAGATCAAAAGCTGATGGAAGAATATGTAAGCAATAAGATTCATTAAGGTCTGTGCTTATGTGATCAGAATGAAGGAAAATACCGGTAATATGAAAACTATTCAGATATAACTCAGGTATGTCTTCTCCGTAGCTATCCTTTAGTGTTAGTGTGTCTCCTATATTTAGGGAGAGTTTGTCTGAAAGAGTCTTTTCTATGATACATTCATCCGGTTTTGAAGGTAATCGGCCTGATTTAATAATCGGAACACCTATTGTTTCCGGGAGTGAGCTCACGGTAATGGATTCAGTGCGATCATCAAGCTTTAGTTTGGCAAATGTTCTAAGGCGCCCCTCAACATGAGTAATGCCCTCTAGTTCGGATATTTCAGATAAATCGGATTCGGATAAAAGACAATTGGAGGAAACTTGTATATCCCTGAAGTTGGTAGAATTATACAGAGATTCACCGGTCTGTTTTAGACCATAGGCAGAGTAAGTAAGCCCCAGATAAGCTGCGGTAGCAAATGAAGCGATTACAATAATGGACAGCCAGGACACAAGCTGTTTTTTTATATTTCTGAGGGAATCAGTTACCTGTATCTTTTTCATAAGACCTGCTTTTATTTTAGAGGGGGTACTAATACATCAGATAAATAGTGAACCGGGTAAGGAAAATAGTTACCATACAAGACTGCTTGCACTTGCAGGAGAAGAATTTTCAACTATTGAGTCAAGCTGTCCGTCCTTTATCTTTATGATTCTGTCAGCCATTTTTGCTATCTCATTATTATGAGTAACCATAACAACGGTAGTTCCTTCTTCTCTGACAATCCGCTCAAACACGGATAGTACTTCAATACTTGTAGAATAATCAAGAGCGGCTGTAGGTTCGTCTGCAAGTATCAGCTTAGGGCGTTTGCATATTGCTCGTGCAATTGAAACACGCTGCTGTTGACCACCACTTAGCTGGGCAGGATAATTTCCTGCTCTATCGGATAGACCGACGACTGCAATTGCTTCATCCGGAGACATAGAAGACTCTGAAAGAACCGATATAAATTCAACATTTTCCTTTGCGGTAAGATTTGGCATAAGATGATAATCCTGAAATACAAAGCCAATATAGTGGCGTCTGTATTCTGTGAGCTCTTGCGGAGTCGGGTGCGAGTAATCATTGCCTTCAACTTTGAGCTCACCTGTTGTAAGGTGATCCATTCCGCCTATAATATTTAATACAGTTGTTTTTCCGCAACCGCTTTCGCCCAGAATAACCACGAATTCTTTCTCGTATATTTCAAGTGAAATGTTTTTTAGGGCTTCAAGTTTACCGTCCCCGGAATTATATTCTCTGGAGACATTATTCAGGGTGACTATGACCTTCTTTTTATCAGACATGATAATCTCCGAGGATAGATGAAAATAATGCATGATTCTTTAAAGTATTGTAATTCAAAAGGCATGCTTTTAGGGGTGTCTGGAGTTACAATAAATATAGCACAATTGTCTGAAATCGTGTATTATTGGAATGGTATGTTTCTTTTTATTTAAGAAAATATCTTAAATATTTAGAAAATTATAAGGAAAAATATTCGTTTAAAGACGAGGAGGGAATAGGTATGAGATTTTGTACTAATTGCGGAGAGGGAATTGACGATAAGGCTCAGATGTGCCCTAAGTGTGGGGCACCGGTATTAGGACAGGGGAATCAGATTCCGTTGCAGATGGTGCCTCCACAGGATGGAGCGCAGCAGACAGGACAGATTCCCGGAGGTACGACGCAGCAGGGTATGGGACAGGGCATATATCAGCAGCCGCAAATGTATCCTGCTTTTGATCCCACTGATCATACAAAAGATATGGATCCTTCAGACATTGTTGAGAATAAGATCCTTGCAGTAGCTATCTATGTATTTAGCGTTGTTGGTATGATTATTGCTCTTCTTGCAGCAAGGGATTCCAAATTTGTAGGTTTTCATTTAAGAGAAGCGATAAGACTTGCCGTATTGGATACGATTGTTGGCATAGTTGCAGTTGTTCTTTGCTGGACTTTTATTGTTCCTATTGCTGCATGTGTCTTTGCCTGCGTTCTTTTTGTTGTGAGAATTATAGGATTTGTCAATGCTTGCAAGGGTAAGGCGAAAGAACTGCCAATCATCCATTCATTTAAATTTTTAAATTAAAATTTGTATTGTAAAAATGGTATTAAGAAATTCTGAAAAAACAGGGAGTTTAGTTGCTCGCTGTTTTTTTTATGTATAATTAAAGATGTATTAGCAAACGTTGGGAGACAGTATATGATCACTTTACTAAGTCTTGGGATCATAGCAATCGGCATACTTGCGATTCGTGCACGTAGTATCAGCCGCACAGTAGGCACGATCTGGATTGATCTGCAAATTGATGTGACAATTGCATATATTTTACTTATATGGGCGCTGGAAACCTATGACAATTATATTGGCTTTAAGGGCGACCTGTGTTACGTTGCAAGTGAAACGCTGTTTATTATTACTCTAAACACCTATCTTCTTTGTGCACTGAAAATAACTATAGGACTTGTCAGGTATTGGGAAAAGAGTCCGCTTTTATCAATATTTCCCTTTGTATTACAGCTAATATATCTTCTTGTATTAAATCCAATAAATCACATTGCATTCTTTAGTGATGTAAGAGGTACAATAACTATTGAGAGGATGATATTTATCTTTCTATCCACTCTTTTCAGCCTTTCCTATGTTGTGGTTTCAATATTTCTGGCATGGAGACATATCCGAAGGCTGGGAAAGGTAGCTGCTTCCGTTATCACAACCATTGTTCTCATAGTTTTCGGAATGCTTATTTTGAATAACTGTGTAACAGATTTTAAATATATGGGTGCGGCATTTTCAGCTTCCGTAACCTTTAACCTGGTCATGCTATATCTTGTTGATAATCCGACTGATCCAAAGACAGGATTATATAATCAAAAAGCTTTTTTCAGAGCAGTTGAAGAGGATTTGATTTTAAATCCCAACACAGAATACCAGCTATGTCTGCTTGACATAAGAGATTTTCAGGATGTTAATGAAAGATTTGGCTTTGAAAGAGGAGATGATATATTAAGGCGAGTGGCTGCCGAGATGAGGAGAAAATTCTCATGGGAAGTAGAACTTGCTTATCTTGGAGAAGATAATTTTGCGGGATTGTTTCCCCAGGGGTCATATTGGATGCTTCAGGGAAATCTTTCTCTGGATGAGATGTATCCGGGCGAGGAGATGGATTATACATTATCACTCTATTCCGGAGTCTATCCTATAACAGACAGAAAAATGAATCCTCAGCTTATGTGCGACAGGGCAAGATTTGCCATGGATTTCATTCGCTATGAGTACAGTAAGCATGAGCATATCTTTGATGAAAAACAGAATCATGCTTTTGAGATGCAGGCATATATGCAACACAATTGCGATAGGGCTATTCATGAAAGATGCTTTGTGCCGTATTTTCAACCAATATATGATGCACGGACAAAAAAAATCTGCAGTGCAGAGGCTCTGGTAAGATGGAAAGATAAACAATACGGACTTATAAGTCCGGGAGATTTTATACCATTATTTGAACGAAACGGATTTATAAACAAGCTTGATTTATATATGTGGGAATCTGTCTGCAGGCAGATTTCGGAATGGAGGAGTGAAGGAATACTTGTACCTCCGATTTCAGTGAATATTTCAAGAAGAGATTTGCAGATGGAAAATCTGTACGAGATTATACTTGATCTTATAAAGAAATACCATCTTTCTCCGAATGACATTAAGCTTGAAATAACGGAAAGTGCATTTGTGGCTGAAAATCAGAAGTTCTTCAGTACCGTAGATCTTCTAAAGGAAGTTGGCTTCAGAATTCTTATGGATGATTTCGGAAGCGGATATTCAAGCTTTAATACTTTTAAAAATGCCCATGTTGATATATTAAAGGCTGATATGAAGTTCATGGATGGAATAGGTTCATCTGAAAAAGGAAAGATTGTTATAAATACAATAGTTGAGATGACCAAGAAGCTTGATATGCCTATAGTGGTTGAAGGAGTAGAAACTGAGGAGCAATATGAATATCTAAGGTCAATAGGCTGCGAAATGATACAGGGATTTTATTTTTCAAAACCCGTGCCGGCTGATGTGTTCAAATCCCTAATAGAGTAGTGTTCATTTGGGGGACACTAATAATAAATATGAAAAATGACAGGGTAATAGGTATAGATGACAGATTGGTATGCATAAAAAGAAGGCGTCGCATGTATTAGCGACGCCTTTCGTAATGTTACTGTATAACTAACTGATCCCATGTATCAGCAGGAACAAGTGCGATATATGTTTTACCATTGTTGATCTCAAGCTCGTTTGCCTGTGAATCAAAGAACTGAGTTTTAACAAGTTCGCCTGTCTTTGTCCAAACAATATCGGTAGCCTTACCATTTGTGCAGTAGTAACCGGGCTGGTTGATATCGATGCAGTTATAAATAAGGTAACCATGATCATCGAGCTGATTGAATGTACATTTCTGAAGAATTACATTCTTAAATGAAAGAACAGCCCCATCTTCGCCATCCTTGTGAGGATTGCCGTAGTCATAGTACTCATATTCCTTGGTTGATTCATTGTATACCAGCTTTGAGCTGTTGTGCTCAAAAGGAATGATATCAATGGTATTGGCATCGATGCACTGAGCATAGCCCTTGCTCTCAAGGTTGACTTCATTTCCCCAGGGAGTGAAATTAAAGTGAGCTTCCTTTACACCATCGGGAGTAAATTCGTTGTATGTTGTTGAGAAGTTACTTCCGGAGAAATTGTTCTCAAGGTCTCCGGCAAGGATATACTCTGTGTATTCTCTCTTTTTGCCGTTGTCTACACGGGAGAAAGTACCTGAGAAGTGATTGTTACCCCATTCCTTTGCAAGATAAGGATCGATATGTACCTTCGGACCACCATCGTGACAAAGAACTGCGTTCCATTCAGCGGAAAGAATAATATTTGTAGGTCTTGTACTTCTGATTGAACCGAGCTGCTTGAGTGAACCCCAATCCTTCATAAGGCACATAAGACGTGTGATACGACCGTTCTGAGTACTGTTCATCATCTCGTAAACAACATCACACTCTGAGATACCAAAGTGAGGAAGAGCGATAGATTCATTGTCAACCATGGCTGCAATCGGGCGTTGATCCTTAAGTGATTCGCTTATAGGTTCACCTGTAAGCTCACTTCTGTACATTCCGGCAGGAATTTCAGCTGAAACAATCTCTGGAGCGGCTTCTTCTTCAACAGGAGCTTCCTCAACCACCGGTGCCTCTGTAGATTCACCCTCGATAGATTCCCAGGAAAGACCTTCGGAAGAGTCTTCGGCAGGTGCTTCTGATTTACCGCATCCTACTGATGCTGTGAGCATCATCGCTGTAAGCGCGACGCTAATGATTCTTTTATTAAACTTCATAATCAAAATCCTCCTTAAAATGTGTTTTAAGACACATCTTTAATATTCTAACAGAAAAGGTATCAGCGAAAAAGTATTATTTCAAAAATGACAATCTTTTATCACAAAAACATATTATATTAGCAAAAATCCCTTCTCTTACGGTCAGCTGCCTCTATAAGCATTCTAAGCTCATCCTCATCTCTTGGTGTACCGTGAGAATAGCCGCTGGTGTAATGAATAGGCTTGTTTATTTCAGGAATACTGAGCGTTGCCATATTGCGTTCCCAGATAGATAGCTTCTGCAGTGCATCACTAAGCTCCATATCCTGCAATATTATAAGGAAAGAATCGGAACCATATCGATATGAATGGCTGTCAGTGAGGTTTGTTTTAATGCACTCGCCTACCTGTCTGAGGATTGAGTCACTTACATCCTGCCCCAACTCTTCAATAATTTTTTTGAATTCATCCAGGTCTAGCATAACTACAATAATGTGATGATTCTGATATGAATTAAAATCATCTCTGAGAGCGTAGCGGTTTTTCATATCAGTGACATTATCATGAACGGGCACATTCTGAAGCATGTCGTTCATGGTCTCGATGCGATGGATACGCTCAAGCTCTGTGGCCTGCATTCTGTATTTGTTTAAAGAACCTACAAGTGTAAGAATTGCAAAAATACAATAATTAAAAAGATTAATTGTTTTTGCACCATCATAGGAATAAAGGATCAGGTAAAACACAAGGTATGCACCCCATATGAGTATTGAGCTCACACAAGGTGGAAGCAAAATAAAATTAACAAGACAGAAGATGGCTGCAAAAAAGATAAACATCTGCTTGCCGCGTACATAATGGTAAAAAGAAACAAACATACCAAATCCGATGATCAGAAAGAAATATGTGATACACAAGAAGCGGTATGACTTAAAAGGCCTCTTTGAGGACTTGAGTCCGTGATGCGAAATTACAAATGTAATGGCACTTACTATAATGGAATATACACTGCTGGGAAATACACCACCTGAATGCAGGATTGTGCCGTCAAATAGTATGTAATACAGAAGCATAAGCGATTCCGCGATAGTAAATGCAAAGGCTATATCGCGTGTGGATTTAAGGTTCATGCGATAAAGACCTTCTTTTATTGACGGATGTATATAGGGATTCATATAGTTTTTGAAACGTTCCCACCACTTAGAAATAGTTGCCATTCTTTCCTACCTTCGATAATATATTGTTGCAGGCTCTTAAAGAGTCAAAGAAAATTATAACATGAATATGCAATTTTCTGAATAAAAATGAGGGAAAACAGGAGAGTTTTAAGATGCTTTACGGATTTTTGATCAGCAGATTTACACAGTTTCAGGTTGCTGCAATAGGAATGCTATGTTCTTATGTGCTCACATTTCTAACACTTAGCAGGCGGTTTTCATTTTTGCCTCAGGATCAGGGAAGGGCGTTTGCCATAAACGGTGCTCTTTCCAAGGGAAAACTCAGAGGTGTGGGAATTGTATTTATAATAGACTTTATTCTGATGGCAGTTTTGTTTCTGCCGATATCCATAGAATTGCTTATTTATCTCGGGCTGTTGTTTCTTATAATGCTGAGCGGATATTTGGATGATGCCTCAGATAAACCGTGGAATGAATATAAAAAAGGACTGATTGATTTTGTTTTATCGGTCGCTACCATGGCAACATTTCTTGCACACAATGATACCCGGATTCATTTTCTGGCTTTTGAAATAGAGCTTCCTTATGCTGTATATTTCATATTGGGCGTTATTCTTATATGGATCGCAATAAATGTAACGAATTGCTCAGATGGTGTTGACGGACTTTGTGGATCACTTGTTATTGTAACTGTAATGTCCTTTGTTGTAATGTTTAGAGAGCAGCTTGGAAGCATAGGAACAGCAGGTCAGCTTCTGTGCGCGGTGCTACTTGCATATTTGTACTTTAACTGTTCTCCGAGTTCCATGCTCATGGGAGATGCGGGATCAAGAGCTCTTGGATTCTTTATAGCACTTATAACAATGAAATCAGGCCATCCGTTTTCGTATCTGATGTTGTCATTAGTGCTCATAATTGACGGTGGTCTTGGTCTTTTGAAAATATCTATCATAAGATTCCTTAAAATTAAGGTTATGACAAACTTAAGAACTCCGATACACGACCATATGAGAAAAAATTTGGAATGGTCCGATACACAGGTAGTGATAAGGTTTGTGATTATTCAGATTGTAATCTCCATATTGTTCGGAGCTCTGTAAATATAAAATATAAAAGAACCTTCTTACGGCATCAAAACCGTAGGTAGGTTCTCTTGTTTTATACTTCATATATTTTGTTCTTAAGACGTTTTTCAAATTCTTCAAGACTAAGGGGTTTGTCATAGAAAAATCCCTGTACATGATTGCAACCCACTCTCTGAAGAAGCTCGATCTGGTCAGGTCTTTCCACACCTTCGGTGATGACCTCTATATCGAGTTCTCTTGCCATATTGATGATGTTCTTAAGAACTATTTCATCACGGCTTGTAAGTACTTCATTGTCAATAAATGATTTGTCGATTTTTATGGTTGAAACAGGAAGATCTCTCAGAATTCCGAGAGAAGAGTATCCCGTACCGAAATCATCTATGGAGCTTGCGATATGCATGCCGTTTAGCTTGTTAAGGAAATTGGTAATAAGTCCCTTTTCCTTTTGAGTAGCGGTCTCAGTAACTTCTATCTGAATATAGTCAAGATCTATATTGTACTTTTTGGTTATTTCAAGTATCTGATCTGCGAGGCGCTCATCGGAAAGATCGCTTCTTGAAAAATTAACAGATATGGGAACCGGATCAAGTCCGTTATCAATCCAGTGTCGTAAGGTGCGACATACTTCTTCCATTACATAGATGTCAAGACCTATGGAATAGCTGTTTCTTTCCAGCACAGGGACAAATTCCGCAGGATAGACATATTCACCTTTGCAGAGCCAGCGGGAAAGTGCCTCGGCTCCTACCAGAGTGTGTGTTCTGGTATCTACCTTAGGCTGGAAAAATACTTTGAATTCATTGTTGCTAAGGCTTTCTTCAAAACTGTCTTCAATTTGCTTTTCACGGTAGACCCGTGTGCTCATTTCTTTTGTGACAAACAGGAAAGGCTCATTTGAAAGAGACCTGGCAACGCTGCAGGCGATAGAGCTTCTTCCTATTATCTGTCCCGGATTCTTCAGGGAATCATCTATGTCGTAGACGCCTGCGACAGCACTTATGGTAACAGGAATCTTTGCACCATCACGGATACCGTAGACCTCTGTTTTTTGTAAAAGACCAAGAAAATCACCCGTACGCTCCTTGCGTATAAGGGCAACAAAATTATCACCCCCGAGATGGCCTATTACCTCGTCTTCATTACAAAATTCCAAAAGTGTTCGCGCATATCTGCGGATGATATTATCGGTCTCTTCGCTCCCAAAGCGTCTGTTTATAAGCCCAAAACCTTTTAGGTTAAAATAATAGGAATTATAAGACGTTATGCTGCCTGAGAGCATTTTTTTTGTGGCAAAGGCAATAAAACCGCCCGCATTTGGAAGACCGGTAAGATATTGCGTAAGAGCACTCTTTTGTACGAGTTCTACAAGTCTGAAGCGTCCCATATGAAAAAGAAAAACTCTTACAGCTGATAAAATGAGCTGGCGATCCTCTGACGACCAGTTGGTCTCAATTGGAGCGTGGACATGAACAGTAATAAGTCCATTCTCAAAAGTCCGGTGTGATTCTTCAAGCCATACTATCTCAGCCTCAGAATCGGAAGGAACTTCCCTCGAATAAACGGTCAGATGTCTCACTTCACCGGTGGGAGTCTGCCTTGTTTCTGGAATATTCATATCCAATGTGATCTGGGAAATGTTAAGAGAAGGCGCAAGAAGATCAAAAGCCTGCTCTGCAGCGACCATGGTATTTTCGGTATCTGATAATACCTGAATGAATTTATCGAGAATGTTATTATTATTCATAATTTTCCAATCGATTAGATTAAACGCAACCATTTCTATTTTCCTACAAATTAACAATTAAAACAAGCAAAATGTGCATAGTTATAAATAGGCTTTAACAAATCGTCATTTTTCACAATTTATAGGAAAATATTCGGCAAAGTGCTATGACACAAATTTATAAAAAATTGATAAAATGTAAATATTCAGAATATGTAAAAAAATATTGAACTTTTCCGGATAGATATTTTGGAGCCTTTGCAACAGATATTATCCGGGGAAGGTAAGATAGTAACCAAAGTCTCATGGGGGGAGAGTTATGGGGATAACTATCAGACAGTACTCATCGATTGTGGTGACAATCAGTGAGCGCGAATCTGAAGCGGTCAAACTGGCGGTTTCTAATCTAATCCGCGATTTCAAACGTGTACTTCAAACAAATACAGAGATTCATGATCCCGACTCACAACAAATACTGGTCGGGACAGTTGGCGTGTGTGAAGATTTTGAGGAAGAGGATCTTGTAGGTCTTTTCAGTTCTCATGGCAGAAGAAGAAAAGAAGCCTACGTCATCCGTGACAGGAGAGGACGTCTCGTAATAGCAGGTTCTGACAGGAGAGGAACGGTTTTCGGGATATATGAATTCTGCAGAACACAGCTTGGGGTATCACCATGGTATTTTATGGCTGATGTTCCGATCCATCCTAAGTCGGAAATTACACTTCCGGATGATTATCATGTTTCGGATCATCCGAGTATTGAATACCGCGGGATTTTTATTAATGACGAAGAGGAGCTGGATCACTGGGCACAGAAATATCTGGGTGAGACAACCATAGGCATTAAGACCTATGAAAAAATATTTGAGCTAATGCTAAGGCTTAAGATGAACTATCTTTGGCCTGCCATGCATGTAAATGCATTTAATTCTAATCCTGAAAATGCAAAGCTTGCAGATAAAATGGGAATCGTAATAGGAACCTCCCATTGCGATATGCTCATGCGCAGTAATAACAAGGAATGGCGTCCGTGGCTTGAAAAGAAGGGATATGACAAAATGCCGTATGACTTTACCGCATCGGAGAAGAGCCGTGACGCAATTATTGAATATTGGCAGGAGGCAGTTGAGCAGAATAAAGATTATGAAGTGACCTATACTCTTGGTATGAGAGGGATCAATGATACAGAATTCGAACCTGTTGCACTTGCGGGGCTTCGAGGTGATGAACTGCGAGATGCCAAGATAGAGCTTCTGCAGGATGTAATAAGTGCTCAGGAGCAGATTTTGGACAATACTCTTGAGTATTCTCCTATGAAGATTTTTGTACCTTACAAAGAGGTGCTTGAACTGTATGATAACGGATTGAATATTCCGGACGATTTTACTCTTATCTGGGTTAATGATAATTATGGCCATGTAAGGCGTTATCCCAATGAAATCGAAAAACGCCGAATGGGTGGAAACGGGCTGTACTATCATAATTCATACTGGGCTCCTCCAGGGGCATCATATCTTTTCCTTTGTTCCATTCCGCTTTCACAGACAAGGAATGAATTAAAAAAAGCATATGAAGAGGGCATCCGAAAGCTGTGGGTGACTAATTTCGGTGCGATAAAACCTCTTGAGCAGCAGATGACATATTATGCTCAGCTTGCCTGGGATATTGGCAAGGGAGACACAATTTGTGCAGATGAGATTGAATTTTTGGCAAAGTGGATAGATGAAACCTTCAGCGGACATCATGGGAAAAAGCTTGCGCCGATGCTGGTCGAGTTTGACCAGCTGACAAATGTGCGCAAGGTTGAGCAGATGGACGTGGATGCCTTTTCGCAGACAGCTTATACGGATGAGGCTGTGAGCAGAATTCACAGATATGAATATATGTTCAAAACAGGAAACAGAATATATCATTCTCTTCCGGATAATGAAAAGGATGCTTTTTTCCAGCTGGTTCTTATGAAAATACATGCGGCTTATTATACTTACGCCATGTATTACTATGCCGATAGAAGCAACCTTTGTCTGAAACAGGGAAAAACTCACAGCGCAGCGGATTATACGACCAGATCTCTTTCTTTTGATCATGCAAGGCGTAGTATGCTCTATTTTTACAATCATGTAATGGCTGACGGCAAATGGGATGGGGTTATGACACCCGAGGATTTCCCTCCGCCGAGAACGGCCATGCATCCGGCATGCAAACCACCGATATATAAGTCTGAGGATCACCTTATAGTGACCTGCCAGAACGAGGAGAATTCTCTGACCTTTGTTAAGCCTGTAGAGAAATGGTTTGAGGTAGCAAATGCAGGTGAAAACGAGATAGTAGTGACGGTGGATCTTCCTTCATGGCTTAGGATAACCGATGACAGTATGGTTGGCTTTGAGGGTCACGGAGATATAAGGATATGCGGCGAGGAAAGGCTTCTTTTAGAGGTTGATTGGAATCAGGTTTCCGATATGATCGAGCTCATGACCAAAAAAGGTGAAGTCAAGGCTGACGATCCTGTGGTATCAATAAAGGATTCCATCCATGTCATGGCACTTATGACCGGAGAAAGCCATATTATAGCTGTGGAGGCAAAGCTTTTCAGAGGGATAACCCTTCTTGGACAAGGCAATATAGTATTTCCTCCGCACATGGAGGACGACGGAATGCTTCGAATTGAGGCAGATATGGTCCGAGATCTTCAGGGGGCATGGGTTCGCATTCCAAATCTGGGAAGACAGAGAGGCTCTCTCGTAGAGGCGAGAACAGAAGGTGCGACTCTTACATATGAGGTTACTGTCACAAGTTCGGGAGCATTTCTTTTGGAGCTTCACAGATTCCCTTCCCTTAATGCTGTCGGAAGGATAAGAATAGGTGTTTCTGTGGATGAAAATCCTATGGAAGTAATAGAGTCCAAGGCTAACGATGAGTTTAAGGGAGAATGGAAAAATAATGTGAGAAATAATGTAGATAAGCTCTACTTAAGGCTCCCGAATATAAAGCCCGGATCTCACAGGATTATTTTCCATGCTGTTGATAAGTATTTTTCATTTTCCAGATTTGTAATTTACACGAGGGAGAGACAGGAAAATACCCTTGGAATAAGAGGCGGAGATTTAAGACTTCCGCTCAGCTTCGATGCGGCAGGATTTTCCTGGGATTTCTATGGAAAAGAGGCATATGAGCTTCCGCCGAGGCCGGTATATTATGCATTCAGAAAGCAAAAAGGAAACTGTCTTGAAATCGGTGAGCATATGGAGTTTCTGCCGCATTACGGATCACCCCTTCCTGCTGCCGAAATCGTTGGTCAGGGTGAGCACACCTCAGTTGAAAAGGATGGCAGGATTCTTATAGAGGCAGCTTCGGCACTTGCGGAATCAAAAGCAGCTTACACCGAAGGAAAAGGCTGGGATTACTGTAATGCTCCGTCGCATGGTGAGACAGGGCTTGCGATGTACATACGGGATGAGAAGGCACTTGAAAGATACAGAGGTACTACCTGGGGCGGCATGAGTGCCATTAAGAAAGCGCCCTCATTGCATTATAATATTGAAACAAGAGGAGGCACCTACAGAATCTGGGGAAAGATTCTTATGTGGGATGCGGATAAGGCTCATTTTACTATTGGTGTTGACGATAAGATATATTCAGAAAGGGATTTGTACGGCGGACAGTCGGTATGGAGATTTTCTGCAGAAAACATCTGGCGCTGGATTCCACTTGTTGATGTGAAGTTAAGAGGCGGAAAACATACCCTCAGATACTATGCACTTTCAGCCGGAGTCCGTGTTGAACAGTTTTATCTTACGGCAACGGATGAATTGCCGCCTCCAATGGTATGATCTAAAAAAGAAATAATTGCCGTAAAGAAGATAAAGGAGCTGTGAAGAAATGATTTTTCATTTTTTACAGCTCCTTTTATAATTTTATAAGAAATGTCTATGAATTGTAATCATTATAATATACTTAAAAATGCGAGAGCAGAGCCCTGCCCCCAGGGATAGTGACCATAGGTCTGCCTGTGGACTGCTATGTCTTCGCAGCCGCTAAGAGAACCTGAAACAGAGCCGTTTTCTGTGTTTTCAATAAGAAAATCCTTAGCACTTATAAGAGACTTTTTTACTTCCGATGAAAGCTCTGCTGCATGTGAATGGAATGCACCGCTTCGTAGCCAGCTGGCCATTGAATAAGCAATCATTGCGGTGGCGGAAGTGTCCGCTTCTCCGGCTACAGCGGGCAGAAGCCAGGAAAAGCCGCCATCCGGTCTTTGATAGGACAATGCCACTTTTATCAGACTGTAAAAATCTGACATCAGTTTATCAGAAGTGCTTTTTAGGAGCGAGTCACTGATAGCATTTTCACTATGATCTGATTCCTTTTGAAGGTTTGCAAGTAGCTCGGAATAACCCATCATCAGCCACCCAACGGCACGGCCCCATCCTATTATTCCAAGTTTTTTTTCGGATGATAGGGAAAAAGCATGATATGGAAGGCCGGATCTTTCATCAAAGCCGTTTGAATGAAAATTGATAAGCTGTTTTGCTGCAAGCAAAAGAGCATTCTTTTTGTGAAATTCCGTAGCGTATTTTGAAAGAAACATAGCGGATTGTCCTGCGCCGTCAGCGTAAACAAGGTCATTTCCCTTTGAAGGATTATAAATAATACTTTCTTCGGAGTTTTTTGGGCATTGAGCAAGGAAATTCGCTATTTTTACAGCTCCGTGCTGGTAGCGCTTTTCGTCCGTGCCTTTGAAAAGATTAATCAGGGCAACACCTGCAATTGAATCATCAACGTAATGGGCATCACTTCCGGATTTGATCCATTTATCAAAGTATGAACGAAGAACAGCGATGGCATTTTCTCTGACCGGGTCTGAAATGAGTCCCAGAACCTCTCCGGAAGGAGCAAAAACAGCTTCCGTAAGGCCAAGCATCAAAAGACCCGCAGGCCAGAACATGGGATCACGATTTGTTGTAGCTCTGCCCAATGCTTTCTTGGCAGCGTCTTTCATCAGATCCTTTGCGGAGTAGTTATTGATTTCCAAAAGATCGGTAGAGGTTACACGTATCATTTGCTCAATTGTTTCCTGATTCATGCTTTACCCAGCTTTCTTAATACAATATTTTTAAGATATGTGTATTCATAAGTTTTGTGGAACAGTATCCAGAATACACTGTTAAATACGATGGTTACTATTACGATCATTACTGCAAAGCTTACTAATGTAATTTCTTTAAGAACAAAAATACTGATAAAATACAAAAGACATATTATTGCTGCCTCTGTGAGGATGTATTTTATACTGTCGGCAAAATAAGATGCGGCACTTCTTTCAAAGCATACTCTGTATATTATTACCGGCTTTGTTATGTTTGCGATAAGACCTGATATGACAGTTCCGACATAAATACCCGCAAGACCGATTTTTTGTACAAGAACAATTGAGATAACAAGATTAACAAGGCCCTGGATAAGTGCAAGATATTTGTCCTGCTCAAAAACTCCGGCAGCAGTTTTATAGTTGGATAAAACAATTCTGTCACCCTTGAAATAATAATCGGTAATAAGTAAATATACAGCAGCTGTGGCAAGCAGCCATTCGGGACCGTTTTTTCTAACAATCCACAGATAGATGAGGGGCTGCAATAGTATGAAAAATCCACATGCTGAAAATCCGTACACCCATGAGGCAAAAAAACGATAAACCTTAAAGGTCTGATACTGTTTTTGCTTTGATTCCGTTGCAATAAGATTGCCAAAGCCTGATATTACCGAATTGAAAATGATGTTGACAAAATTGGCAATAGTACCGGTTACCATGGTGTAGTTGTCCACATGACCTGCGACCTTTACCTCTATGAACGAGGAAATGATAAGGGTATCTGTCTGAAGTCTCGCTACGTCACCTACTTTGTGCATAACAAGGGCTTTGGTCTTTCTCCATACCTCGTCATGTTCTTCTTTTGAAAGAGGTGTGATGTTTTTATCCGTAAGATATGGATAAAGCTTATTCAGGTAGCTGCTTACAAATATTTTTTGTATAAGCTGAACTACAGCATCTGTCAGCAGGTACAGATAGAAATTCGGAATGATCAGAAGAATTATTATCTGGAAAAAGACAGTTACTATCTTTGTTATGGTGTTTATGTTTGTCTGTATATAATTTTTCTGTTCCGCATTTACAAGACTGTACTTGTAAGACACAAAATAGGTGCTCACCGTGTTGAACAGGAATATAAGATAATAAAATCTAAGGTCACGCAGTCCGATATCCCCGGAATTTTTTGCCAGATATTGAAGGAAGGGGACAAGGGACAGACCGATTACTGCAACAACAATGGCGATTGTATGGTAAGCCTTCCGATACATCTGCATATATGACTTTACTTTTTCTGTATCTTTAGCGGCAACAGGTGCATAGAGACTGAAATTCAGAGCTGTTCCGATGCCAAGCTCAGCCATTGACAGAAGTGATAGGATATTGCTATAGAGTGCATTGACACCAAGAAGAGTCTCTGCCAGTCTGTGTATAAAAATGGTGCGTAGAATAAAGGACATGAGCGCAGTTGCCAGTTGTCCTACATATCCAAACGTTATATTTTTGGCAGCCAGCTTTGTTCTGCCCATAAAATTGACCTCCGGGACTTTTTTAACTATCATGTTATTATATCATTTTAAGGAGAGTTTTTAGTAATGAAAGAAAAAAATGTAAATCTTAATGGTAAAACAGTGCTTATCACGGGCGCTGCCGGCTTTATCGGTTCACATCTTGCGGTAAGACTTCTTGATGAGTTTGAAGATATAAAGGTAGTCGGCTATGACAATGTTAACGATTACTATGATGTCAGATTAAAGGAAGAGAGACTTGCGAATCTTTCAAAGTATGAGAATTTCATATTTGTAAAGGGTGATATAGCAGATAAGAAAATGGTTGATGAGACTTTTGCAAAATACAAGCCCGCAGTAGTTGTTAATCTTGCTGCGCAGGCAGGAGTTCGTTATTCAATAGAGAACCCCGGGGCTTATATTGAGGCTAACGTAATAGGCTTTTACAATATTCTTGAAGCCTGCAGACATTCAGACCCCAAGGTTGAGCACCTTGTATACGCATCAAGCTCAAGTGTTTACGGCGGCAATACAAAGCTTCCTTTCAGCACTAAGGATCAGGTTGACCATCCGCTTTCACTTTATGCGGCAACCAAAAAGTCTAATGAGCTTTTTGCTTACTCATACAGCAATTTGTACGGAATGGCTACAACAGGCCTTCGTTTCTTTACTGTTTACGGTCCTATGGGAAGACCTGACATGGCTCTTTTCCTCTTTGCGGATAAACTCCTTAAGGGCGAGACAATTCAGATATTCAACTATGGTAATTGCAAGAGAGACTTTACATATGTTGATGATATTGTAACAGGTGTGGTTAATGTTATGCAGAGTACCCCGGATGAAGATGAGAAGGGTAACAGATACATGGTTTACAATATCGGTAATCATAATCCCGAAAATCTTATGGACTTTGTT
This sequence comes from Butyrivibrio sp. AE3004, assembly GCF_000703165.1. Taxonomy (NCBI): domain Bacteria; kingdom Bacillati; phylum Bacillota; class Clostridia; order Lachnospirales; family Lachnospiraceae; genus Butyrivibrio; species Butyrivibrio sp. AE3004. The sequence continues at coordinate 2,876,515 of NZ_JNLQ01000002.1, read as the reverse complement.
GATATTCTTCAGAAGGAGCTTGTTGCTCACGGTGTTCTTCCGGAGGATTTTGATTTCGAGGCACACAGAGAGCTTCTGCCCATGCAGCCCGGAGATGTTGAGGCTACTTTCGCAGATGTTGATGACCTTATGAGAGATTTTGATTTTAAACCCGATACTGATCTTAGAGACGGTATCAGAAACTTTGTTGACTGGTATGCGGGATATGTAAAAAGAAGAGACCAATAATAGTGAAAAAAAATATTAAGCTGAAAACGCTGAGAATAATTCTGTTTTTGATAAACGCCATTGCTATTATTCCAATATTGTACGTGGCATGCTTTAACGTACCCTCTGCAGATGACTTTAGCATGGCAAACGAAGTGCATGATGCTTTTATATCGTCAGGTTTTTTTGCTGCAATATTTAAAGCCGTGTACATGGGAATATGGTATTACCTTAACTGGACCGGAGTGTATTTCAGTAATACACTTACGGCCCTTGCTCCGCATGTGTTTGGCGAGAGATTATATTTTTTCGGTACCTGGATTGTTCTTATTATGTTTACCGTGGGACTCTGCTATTTCCTTAGGCAATTGCTCGTGGGAGTACTCAGGCTTGAAAAGCATCTTTCGGGATGCATTACGAGCGTGATCTACTTTATTCTTATTCAGTGTATGCCTGCGGGATCTGCCAGGGTAGAGAGCCTCTTCTGGTACAGTGGAGCAATAAATTATCTGTTTATGTTTGGGCTTGGCCTTTTGTGGCTTGGGTTTATTTTAAAGCTCTCATTGGTACAAAACTATAAAAAATATAAGATCACAGTTCTTTCCGTTATAGGCTTTTTGCTTGGCGGTGCTAATTATATGACGGCACTTTCTCTTGGAATAATATCAGTCTGTGTTCTTGTTATATCTGCTATATCAACCGTTTCGGGGGGCGCAGCCCCGGATAAGCAGATAGCATACAGAAAGTATACTGTTGTAAGAATTTCTGAGGGACTTTCCGGGCTAAAGGTTTCGGTTATTCCCTCTGTATGCCTTCTTTTGGGACTTTTTCTTTCCATGATAGCACCGGGAAACAGTAAAAGAGCGGCAGAGTCTGCATACAATCCTGTAAAAGCTGTTTTGATGGCAATTTATTACACGTTTGATTCTATGCTTGGAAAATGGCTTAACTGGCAGGTGGTTATTCTTATTGCATTTCTGGTTCCGCTCCTTTGGAAGGCAGCCGGAAGAATAAAGAGATTTTATCACTTTGATCATCCGCTTCTTTTTGTTTCTTTTTCATTCCTTCTCACAGCGGCAAGCATAACTCCCCCTATATATGCAACGGGAAGTATTGAGGCGGGAAGAATACAGGCACTTTTCTATATGCAGGGAATGCTTTTGATGATTCTGTCTATAGGTTATGTGTGCGGCTGGATAAGGTGTGTTATAAATCCCGCAAAGAAGATGGATGAGGATGCATCGGAAAAGAGAAAACCGGCTGATCTGTTAAAGGATGCTTTCCTTGGAAAATATGCATCCGGAGTGATTATTGCTGTAGGAGCTGCTTTTATTGTATTCTCCGTACTTGCGATTAAGCCGGAACCTTCTGTTTTTACAGGGACATTAGCGGCAGCAGATATATTAAACGGCAGTGCTACTGTATATAAAAATGAATTTAATGAGCGTTTGAAGATATTAAAGGACGAAAATGCAAAGACTGCCGAACTTTCTTCATATTCTGTAAGACCGCAGATTCTTTTCTTTTCGGATATTACAAAGGATGAAAATGACTGGCTGAACAAAGCGGTTGCAGAGTACTATCATAAAGACAGGGTTATTCTTAAGGACTGACAGAATAACACAGGATGGAGGTTCTTTTGACATCAGGGAAAATAAATAATAACACCGAAAAAAATACCACGCAGATAACGGGGCTTGATAAATGGCTTATAGGTTTTGTTACCGGAAATCTTGAGAGGATTGCTTTTTTTGCACTTGTTTTTATAGCGATACTTATCAGAATAATGCTTATGCCGGAAACTGAGCTTTCTCCGGACTACAACAGCTATTATCTTCCCTGGGTCAATGCCTACAGAGAGTATGGCTTTTTTGGAGGACTTTCAAAGGACATCGGCGATTATTACGTTCCTTACAATGTCATGTATGCGATTTGTTCATTGTTACCCTGTGAGCCATATATTCCGATTGCTCTTTTTTCACTCGCAGCCGAGCTTGTGAGTGCTTACTTTATTAAAAAGATACTTTTTCTTATCCTTGTAGAAAACGGAACGGATGAAAAGACAGCTGCAAGGAGAGCAGCATTTGCCGCAGCACTTACATTATTTTTACCGTTTGTTGTTCTGAACGGAGCGCTGTGGAAACAGTGTGACGCTATTTATGTGGTTTTTCTTGTTATATCAGTATACTGTCTTCTTAAGGAAAACTATCGGATAGCTTTTGTATTTCTTGCAATTGCTTTTGGATTTAAGCTTCAGGCAATCTTTTTTGTTCCGCTGTTTTTAGTCATCTATTTTATAAAAAAGAAGTACAGTATTCTGGAATTTTTCTGGATACCTGTAATGTACCTGATCCTGGGACTTCCTTGTGTTTTATGTAAAAGAGGACTGAAGGCAACATATTTGGCATATCTTTCCCAGACAAAGGAGGTATCTACAGAAGGCTATGGAATGGTATCCTTTTATCCGAATTTCTACAATTTCGGACTGGATTCCTTTGATTCGATACTTACGAGCCCCGCTGTGCTCTTTGCGGTAGTGGTTCTTGGAATACTGGCTGTATATGCGCTGTCTCATGTGGCATTTTTTAATAAAAAAGAAAATACCCTGTATTTCGGGATTTTCATGGCCTGGACATGCTGTATGTTTTTACCTGGTATGCATGAAAGATATGATTATGCGATCGTTTTACTAATGACGGCATTATGTCTTAGTGTCTGCAGGGATAAACTGTGGATAGCCTGCATTATGAATATTAATTCGTTTCTGGTCTATATAACGGTACTTTTCAGACAGGAAGTGTTTCCTATTACTGTGCTGTCAGCACTGCAGATAGCTGTATATGCTTTTTCTGCTTTCGATTTGGTTAAGAGGATGGGAGGAGAGTGTGAATAAGAAGAAAAAAGGGGAATCTGCGGTTTCCGTTCCGGAAAAACTGTACAGAATATTTATATCGTTCCTGTTTTGGGCGGTGTGTGCCTTTTTATTATTCATAAGTGTGTATAACACCTGTCAGGTGGACAATAACGAAGTCACCTATTTCTTTAAAGGGAATATTCTTTCAAATATTGCAGCAATAATAATTGTTATTGCTGTTCTTTTTGTTTTCTGCAAAACAGGTATTCAGAATTTTTTGTCCCAAAAGCTGGATTCAAATGATTTTTTCAGGGGGATGACTAAGGGAATCCTGCTCCTTGCTATCATTCTTTTTTCATTACTGTTTGTTCTTACAGGCGGGACAGATCCCGTATCTGACCAGGCCTTTGTTCAAAACGCGGCATACAATATAAACGCAGGTGATTATTCAGATCTTTTGCCGGGAGGATATCTTTTTACATATCCTAACCAGCTTGGACTTGTATGGATTTCGATTTTATTCGGAAAAGTATTCGGATTTGGGAATTATATGACATTCAGGTTAATCAATGTTATGTTTATTGGCCTTTTTTACAAGAGAATATCTGATATCACAGGTATGATAAATGAGAAGAGAAGATTTAATGAGATTACAGTTCTCTTTCTTGGTATTTTGTTTTATCCGCTCATCATGTACTGCACATTTGTATACGGAACGATTCCGGGACTTGCGCTTTCTGCATCGGCAATTTATCATGCTCTGAAGTTTTATAAGGATAAGCTTCCTGTAAATGCCGCTATGTCTGCAATCTGCATAACTTTGGCAATGCTTTTTAAGAACAACTATCTTATTGTGTTTATAGCAATATTTATTCAGTCGATGGTTTATCTTTTGGGACATAGGAAAAAGGCTTTGTCTGTATTGCCGATTCTTCTGATAGCATCTTATCTGATACAGGCGTTTTTACCTACTGCTCTTACAAAAATTGCAACAGGAATGGATGCGCCAAAGGGAGCCAGTCCGATTTCCTGGATTGCCATGGGATTGCAGGACGGAGGACTTGCCGAAGGCTGGTATAACGGCTATAACACCGATACCTTCAGGGACTTTGAATATGATAAAGAGCTGCAGGCAAATGCCGCAAAGGAGAACATCCAGGAACGCATCGGGTATTTTAAGGAAAACAGATTTGACTGCTTTCGCTTTTTTTCACGTAAACTTGCATCTGAGTGGAATGACCCTACATTTGAAAGCTACTGGATAAACAGACCGGTAGGCGAAAGGACTTCCTCAATAGGAATTTCCACAGTTCTTCTTGGTAATGAAGGAATATGGATGGGGATTGTTTTTTTGGATCATCTTCAGGTATTTATCCTTCTTGGGGCATTTTTGTATGTGATTATAAAACAGGACAAAAGCGAGGCTGATCTTATACTGGTCCTGACCTTTATAGGAGGCTTTTTGTTTCATATCTTTTGGGAGGCAAAGCCGCAGTATACACTTACATATTTTGCGCTTCTTCTTCCGCTTTGTGTTTCCGGTTTCAGTGAGCTGTTTTTCTTTATAGAGAATATTTTTTCAAAAAACAAGCATAAAAGACCTTCAGGGGGAAGAAAAATATGGGTACTTATGCTGTTTGCCTTGCCGATTATTATGTTGCTTACTTTGTATTCGGGTTCTGTAGGAAATTCCCTTACAGAGGACGGGGTACTGACTTCGGAATTTGTTAACCGATAAAACAAATTGGCTGGTTATTTCATAAATGATGTAATAGAATATGTTCCGGTACAAATTTTTTAGAAATGGAAAAGAAATATGGTTTTTAGTTCAACAGTCTTTATATTTTGTTTTTTGCCGGTAACGATCATCGGCTATTTTTTGATAAATAATCTGACCTATAAAAATACCTGGCTTCTTATCATGAGCCTTGTATTTTTTGGATGGTCACAACCGGGATATCTGTGGATCATATTTTTAAGCATTCTTATTAACTATCTTGGCGCTTATGCAGCCTTTGTGGCAGAGGCTAGATCAAAAGTTGCAAAAAGAGCGGTGCTTTTTGCAGCAATAGCAGCAAATCTCTCGCTTCTTTATTATTTCAAATACTTTGACTTTACGATTCAGACCATAAACAGTATAGGACATACAGAAATTCCACTGAAAAATATAATACTTCCTATAGGTATATCCTTTTTTACCTTCCAGGGAATGAGTTATGTAATAGATGTGTATAGAGGGGAGGTTCCGGTTCAGAAGAATCCCTTTAAGGTTGCGCTTTATATTGTGTTGTTTCCTCAGCTGATAGCCGGACCTATCGTTAGATATACAGATATTGCGAATGAGATTGGCAGCAGGAAAACCACTATCAGCGACTTATCTTCAGGAATTACACGTTTCGTCATAGGACTTGGCAAAAAGGCTATTATTGCCAATACAATGGCAGAGGTTGCGGATGGAATATGGAATGGAGACATCGCAGGCAACACCGTTCTCATCGCATGGCTTGGAAGCATAGCATATTCGCTCCAGATATTCTATGATTTTTCGGGATACAGTGATATGGCTATCGGGCTTGGACGGGTATTTGGATTTCACTTTATAGAAAACTTTAACAGACCATATATTTCAAGAAGCATATCCGAGTTCTGGAGAAGATGGCATATTTCACTTTCGACATGGTTTAGGGATTATGTGTACATTCCCCTCGGAGGTAATAGGAAACACCTCTATAGAAACCTGTGGACTATATTCTTCCTGACGGGTCTCTGGCACGGAGCGTCCTGGCATTTCGTTATTTGGGGACTTTGGAACGGATTGTTCATGGTTATTGAGAGGCGTTTTAGAAAGAGACTGATGTCCGAGGATGTTTCTGTACCCAAAAGAATTCTTCAGCATATCTATGCACTTTTTATCATAAATATCGGATGGGTGCTTTTTAGAGCAGATACACTCTATATGGCCCTTAAGTACATCGGTACAATGTTTGGGGTCGGCCTCTCAAAAACACCTGGATTTACCATATTCTGGCATCTTAACTGGTGGGTTGTTTTTGTTCTCGTAATCGCAGTAATTGATATAACCGGAGGGTTCATCAGACTTAAGGATGGTGTTTTTAGGAAAATATCAACACCTGCTCTTTATAAGACGGCTAAGGCTGTTGCAATTTACGGAATTCTTATTTTGTCAGTTATGAGAATAATGTCCGGGACTTATAATCCGTTTATTTATTTTCAGTTCTGAGAAAGGCCCTTCACAATGAAAAAAGATTTATCTGAAAAAATATATATTGCCGGCTTTGCAATCATGCTTCTATTGCCGCTTGTGTTCATTAATTTTGATCCGGAAGCCATATCGGAAAAAGAAAACAGATATTTGACAGGTATTCCCCAAATCATAAAGGATGGAGAAATCAATAAATCTCTTCCGACAGATATCGAGAGCTACCTTGATGACAGAATAGGCTTTCGTGATGAACTTATTTCAGCAAATGCACTGATGCAATATCATTTATTCGGCAGGATGGAAAACGGAAGCCGTTACAGGCTTGGGCCTGACGGAGAATTTAATATTATAGAGAATGATATGGTGGAAACCTATCAGCACTTTAATCTTTTTACTGACGAAGAGCTACAAAAGCTTACAAGTGATTATCTGACAATATCTGATTATCTGAAGGAAAATGGTGCTGAGTTCTATTATATGCAGTGCTGGGATAAGCAATCCATATATCCCGAATATTTTCCTGACAGTGTCAATAGTTACGGCGATATTTCAAGAACAGATCAGCTTATGACATCACTTACAAAAACTACAGATGTTAAGGTCATCCCTCTGAAGAATACATTTATAGAGAATAAGCAAAATTACGAAGTTTATTCCAAGTATGGTGATCCGGTTCACTGGACTTGGCGGGGGGCATTTCTTGGATATCTTGATACAATGAATGCGCTTAATGAAGACAGAACTGTTCCGTTTAAAGTGCTTTCGGAGAGTGATTATGATATCACGATGACAGACCAGGGTATGAGCTTTTACGGCGGCGTTAAAAGAGAGAATGTATCTGAGAACTTTGAACTGAAGAAAACAGATGCGGTAATGAATGAAAATTATGATGAGGAACATGAAGCTTTTGATGGCTACAATACTTATCATTTCATCAATGACAAAGCAGGTAATGACTGTAAAACACTTATCATATGTAACAGCTTTATTGTAAACTACTTAAAGGAAGATTTTGCGGAGTCTTTCGGAGATACACTTGTTGTCTGGCATGATGTGGACAAAAGCTTTGTTAAATGGATTGAAGACTACAAGCCTGATATTGTGATTTACGAGATGGTTGAACGTTATGCTGCCTATGGAAATGTTCACAAGGCAGCAAAAGCAATCAGGAAATCGGGACAATAACAAGAAAATCACCAAAAGATTTTATATCAACTGCTTCGGGATTATATCCCGGAGCGTTTTTTATTGTGTCCATCTGTGATTCATGAAGAATAAAGATATTGCCTTCAGACAGATATGAAAGGGCATTATCTGTTATATCTTCAGGGAGCCCAAATCTGAAGTGAGTAAAGGAGTCAGCAATCCTAAACTCGGCATTTGGATCTTTATAATGAACCGTGTTTATAAAATCATATGGATTTGTTTTTGTGTAATAAAGCGCTATCATAAAGGGCGCTGATACATGCTCATAGGTTGAGTATATTATGGCATCACCCGAAGCCTTTTTGTCTGCATATGCGCAGGCTTCGCCATAACCGGGCATATAGGCATCACGGCTTAATTCGTTGAATTCGTTAAAATATGTTTTGCAAAAGAACAATGCGGAGGCCATGAAAAGAGCAGGCGCAATACTCTTTAGGAAAATGGCAAAAAAGCGGACAAGCTTTGATGCTGAGGTTTTTTCAATGGTGACAAAAGCATCAACAACAAAGATGTAGCCACGTGCCATGTAGTAGATCACGGGTATGAAGATCAGGACCATTCTGGTTATGTCTTCTTCAACAAACAGTCCGAAGACAAAAGCCGGGATAAAGAGGCTGAGGATAACCTGATCGAGGAGAGCTCCACGTTTTACCCTGATCATGCTTATGATTACCCCAAGTAAAGTAATAGGGAAAGTAAAAGCAAAAAGTGGAGGGAATCCGGGTATATAGTTAAGAATCTGCTCATCAGAGCATCCGATTGCCAGATTTTTAATGATGACCAGGAGATTTTGCAATGCGGACAAAAGCATCCCTTCACCTGTTGTAAATATAGAGCGTCTGGCAGTGAATTTTGTCACGGAAAAGAAAGGAGTGATTATCTGTGGCAAATCAAGCGTATTTATTGCGTAAAACAATAATAATGGTGAGGAAACTATTATAAATACAAGTATGCCGATAAGAATCTGAAAAGCAGTAATGCGACGTTTCCTATGAAAAATCACGCACAATAAAATCAAATGGACAGGAATGATAAAAGTAGCGCTACCGTAGCTGTAGAGTGTGAGTGCATAAACAAAAGCAGAAGCAGCAAACAAAAGAGTTGAGACGGAATCGGATGCGCTTAATGTGCGACTTTTTTTTCTGTCCTTGTTTTTAAAAAGAGTGCCGATACTTTCAAATGAAGTGGATTCCTTCTGCCTTCCCGCACCCATGATAAAAAGAAGCAGTGCCAAAATGACAAAGAAAGGCATGGTGTTACTGTCCAGACTCCATCTTGAGAGCATAACATGCCATGGGCAAAGAGCCATAATGCAAAGGCTTACTATGGGTAACCACAGATATTCGCCCAAAACATACTGCAGAGTAAGATTGCCTTTATTTTCGATAAAAGATTCCCGGCTTAAGCGTTTTATGAGAAAAAAGAAAACAATAAGTGTTATTACTCCCAAAATAGCAGGAAGTGACCTTAGTGTCAGTGAACTGCTGCCAAAAAGAAATGAGGTCACCGCATTCAGATAGATCATAAGCGGACTTCCACCGCCTGAGCCGTAAGTAATGGGATAAACGGGATATCTGTTGCCGTCTCTGTCTATACCAAATACAGAAAGAATATAAGCCTCATAACCTATGGAAGCCTCATCCTGATGAAGGCCGGCCGGAATCTGCGATAACTTATAAAAACGCAGAGCAGCACCTATCATCACAAGTACAACAGGCAATAAGACAGTATATATTTTGCTAAAGGTGACATCGGATAGATTGATCTGTGAAAAAGAATTACCTGAGTTTTTGCGGTAAAGATATAAAGCAAAAACAATTAGTCCCAAATAGATAATAAGCGATACCGTATTTACAGTTCCCATAACCTTCTCCCTGATTTTCGAAAGCCGGTAGATTTAGTTCTTTAATTATAGGGAACAGAAATCTGATAGTCAAACGCTAAGTTGAAAAAAAAACTACCTATGATATAATAAGCGCTGTTGTAGATAAAAAAATACGGAGGATACACGATGCCAATTAAGGTAAATAGTTTTATGGGCAAATTCGGATGGTTTGCTAGAAAGCATTTTCCAATGCTTGCCAGCGAAGCATACCTTAAACTTCAGTTTGCTACGAGACATAAACAGCAACAGGATTATATAGATTATTTCATGAACGCAAAAGAAGTCCCGATGCCGAACGTTGTAAATATCGAGACAATAAACAGATGTAACTCTACATGTGCTTTTTGTACAGCCAACGTTCACGCAGAGAAGAGACCACTTTGCAAGATAGACGATGATCTTTACAAGAGCATTATAGATCAGCTTGCAGACTGGGGATATAAAGGACACCTTACTCTTTATGGCAATAACGAGCCTTGGCTTGATACCAAAATTGTTGAGCGCCATAAATATGCAAGAGAGAAGCTTCCGGAGAGCTTTATTTTTATGAGCACGAACGGACTGATTCTTAGTATTGATAAGGTTAAGCAGATTCAGCCATATATCGATCAGCTTATAATCAATAACTATAGTATGGAATTTAAGCTTCATAAGAACATTCAGGAGATTTACGATTATGTAAAGGCTCATCCCGATGAATTCAAGGATATCGATATCGAAATTCAGATGAGATATCTTCAGGAGGTTCTTACTAACAGAGCGGGGTCAGCACCCAATAAGCAGGCAACGGAAAAAGTCATAAAGGAGACTTGTCTCCTTCCTTTTACTGATATGTGGATTATGCCTAACGGTAAGCTGGGACTTTGTTGCTGTGATAACTTTGAGGTTACAAATTATGCCGATCTTGCGACAACAAGTCTCAAGGACGGATGGGCTTCAGAGGAATTCATGGCTGTCAGAAGAAAGATCGCTGCGGGCAGACAGAATGAGTCGTTCTGTAAGCACTGTGACTTTATAGACGCAGGATTCCGTATGACAATCGTTAAAGCAATCCTTGAAGGAAGAGATCCTAATAAGCTCGGCGGACATGAGAGAATGGGATTGTTCAAGAAGGAAGACTGATCCGGTGATCGGAGCCTTTTTGATATTTAATGTTATTAGCAGGGCATTACTATAGAGGAGAGATCGTGAAAGGTTTAGCCGGAAAAATATTATCCAGATGGTATATCTGTCTTATAGGACTGTTTATGATATCTGTTTTTGCTATGTACATGATTGTTGGTGAAAACAGCTACATAGCAGTGCCGGATAATCTGGATCTTTTCGTAGCACAATATAAAATGATGAAGAATACAGGGACATTTTGGGCTCATGGCGCAGATGTCCCATTTCTTAATGGGATAAGCAGAGACAATCTTCCGGGTGAATTTTATCTGTACAGTGTTTTGTTCATGATAATGCCGGCATATCCTGCGTATGTTGTCGGCTATATTTTAAAGATTGTTATAGCTATTGCTTCATGTCTTCTTCTCTTTAAGGATTTTCTGCCTGATGAGAAACCCGGAGATATAGCGTGGATATGTTCCTTTGCATATGGAATATTAAACCTTTTTCCGGCGTTCGGAATTCCCTTTGCTTCAATACCGCTTGCTATATATCTTCTTAGGAAAATTTACAGGATAGGCTTTAAGAAAGAGGCTTTAAAGTACTTTGTACTTCTGTTTTTTTATCCGGTGGTTTCGTATTTCTCATATTTCGGAATGTTTATTTTGGGATATCTTGTCCTCGCCATCATCTGGAGATGGATAAGTGATAAGAAACTTTCTTTGCCCTTATGCGTAGGACTCGTAATATTGGCAGCAGGCTTTGTGATTTTTGAATACAGATTATTCGGAGCAATGCTGTTTTCCGATGAAGTGACCATAAGAAGCACAATGAAAGATGCTTCAATGGGATTATCCGGAATTCTTACGGAAAGCTTTGATGTATTCAAGAATGGGATGATGCATGCGGACGATGCTCATTCGTATTTGGTGTTTCCGCTGTGCATGCTTTATTTTGTGGTTCTTAATGCCGGTTATATTTTAAAGCGGGATTTTAAAGGAATCTTTCATGATATATATAATTTCTTTATGCTGCTTCTTGTCTTTAACAGCGCAGTTTACGGAATATATTACAGCGAAGGAATGAGAGATTTTGTGGCATTTGTTTTGCCCCCACTTACAGGCTGGCAGTTTAACAGAACTATTTTCTTTAGTCCTTTTTTGTGGTATGCACTATTGTTTATTCTTTGTAGGAGAATGGCATCTAAGGAGAATGTTTTTATCCGCATAGCTGCGAGACTTATACCTGTAGCTGCAGTGTTCGTAATTCTGCTTGGGTCGGGTCATTACAATGATCTCTATGATACTGTTTACGGAACGGCTTACAGGATAAAGACAGGACAAGAAGTGGACAGACTGAGCTATGGAGAGTTTTACTCGGAGGAGCTTTTTGATAAAATAAAAAGCGATATCGGCTACGACAAAAACGAGTGGGCTGTAGCCTACGGAATGCATCCCGCTGTTCTTGAATATAACGATATTGCCACTCTTGACGGATACCTTGGCTTTTATTCGCAGGAGTATAAGGAGAAATTCAGAAGGGTAATAGCTCCTGCACTTGAACGCAAGGAAAACACCAGGATTTATTTTGATGACTGGGGAGCAAGATGCTATCTCTATTCCGGAACAGATGATTCTATCGTAATGGCTACGAAGAGCATGACCGGGGTTACAGACACAGATATTTACATTGATGCGGAAGCACTCAGGGACCTTTCATGCGACTACATTTTTTCAAGAATTGAAATCAGTAATGCTGATGAAAAGGGCCTTTTTCTTAAGGGCGTTTATGAGGATACTTCATCGCCTTATACAGTATATGTATATACATTAAAATATTGAACGTGAGGTTTGAAATGGATAAGATAGCAGTACTCATACCCTGCTACAATGAAGAGCAGACAATTGAAAAGGTTATAAAGGATTCAAGGGCAGCTCTTCCGGAAGCTGTAATTTATGTATATGATAACAATTCTTCTGATCGCACTTCTGAAATTGCTGATGCTAACGGGGCGATTGTCCGCCACGAATATGTTCAGGGAAAAGGTAATGTAATCAGAAGAATGTTCCGCGAAATTGATGCGGAGTGTTATGTTATGGTAGACGGAGATGACACCTATCCTATGGAGTCTGCTCCCGGAATGTGCAGACTGGTTCTTGAGAAAAATGCGGATATGGTCGTCGGTGACAGACTTTCCTCAACATATTTTACCGAAAACAAGAGACCTTTCCACAATTTTGGTAACAGTCTGGTAAGAGGGAGCATAAATCGACTGTTTGACTGTGATATCAGAGATGTTATGACGGGATTTAGGGCATTTAGTTACGAATTTGCAAAGACTTTTCCAGTTTTGTCCACAGGTTTTGAAATTGAAACTGAGATGACAATACATGCTGTTAACAATCATATGCAGATTGAGAACTACATTATTGAATTCAGGGACAGGCCTGCAGGTTCGGAATCAAAGCTTAATACATATTCAGACGGGATGCGGGTGCTTATGACAATCGCAAGGCTGTATAGGGACTATAAACCGATGGGATTTTTTGCGATTATTTCACTTGTCCTTGCAATCGTGTCGGTGGCTTTCTTTATACCGATTTTCGCTGCTTATCTTGAAACAGGGCTTGTTGAAAGGTTTCCGACTCTTATCGTTTGCGGTTTTGTAATGATGGCAGCTCTTTTGTCCTTCTTTGCCGGAATGATACTTCACAATCTGACAATTAATCACAGAAGAGAGTTTGAGATGAGACTTATAAGTCTCCATGCGGATAAGAAGAGGATGATGGAGGAGAAATAATGAAAAAAAGAATAATGGCGGGGATTACAGCTATTTTACTAACAGTGGCATTGACCGGTTGTGGGGACCCTTCTAAGCTTACTTCCCGGAAAACGGAGGATAATGTCGTTGCTGAGGAAGAGATAAAGGGAGAAGTTTCCGGCGCTGAGGCATCTGATGCTTCATCAAACGACAGCGGGGAACAGAACGAATCCGGGGCTCAGGATTCCGTGGAAGAAGGAGCTGCAGAAGCACAGGCGACAGGCGATGATTCGTCAGCTGTTTCTTCAGGAAGCGCTTCTTTTGATCCTCAGGAAATAGTGGAACCGGAGCTTCCTGCTGAGGAAGTTCAGCAGCCTGCGGAAACGTCTGTAGAGGAGGTTGTTGAAGAGCCTGCAAAGGCAGAAGAGGATAAATATTACGATATAGTCTTTATAGGTGACAGCCAGTTTGACAATGCAAGAGGAACGGCATCTGACATTCCTTCTTATACATGCGCACTTCTTGGCAAGAAAGTTAAATTTTATAATTTTGCCATAGGAGGAACGGCAGCCTCTCTTCAGAGAGGGATGGGGATTGACCTTGATACGTTTAATGAATCCTGTTTTGTTGGTATTGCCTATGCATTTGTCGGAAAAATAGATTCGGGATTCCTGGATCAGTATCCCGCCGGTGCCGAGATGAAAAAAATCACGCCGGAGAAAGTTGATCTTTATGTTATTGAGTACGGTGCCAATGATTACATAAATGGTAAAGATCTGTTTAACCCCGATAATGAGTTTGATGTTCAAACCTATAACGGAGCATTGTCTGTGGGAATTTCTGAACTTAAAAAAGCAAGCCCAAATGCAAAGTTTATCATCTGCGGTCCCTCATACTGCATGTGGTACAATGCTGACGGTTATGCTATAGGTGACAGTTACACCGTAAGTAAGGGAATAGGACCTTTGTCTGAGTATTCCAATACCGCAAGCAACCTTGCAAATGCATGCGGATATGATTTTATGGACTCTATGTATGCTTCACAGTTTGACTTAAAGATAGAAACTGTGGATGATTATCTCTCAGACGGACTTCACTATAATGAGAAAGGACGTCAGGTGTATGCGGCCGTGCTTGCTCACAGGATTCAAAAGCTGAGAGGGCTTGATGATAGTGAGATGCCGTATGTGGAAATTAATAATTTTGATTTCTGGGAATATAAAGACAGCTTAAAGAAAAAATAATATTTTCAGGGAAGTGCCGGATGACCTCCGACACTTCTTTTTTATTGCTAAGTTTGCTATACTTAACCTTAATATTATCTATAAACGAGGGCGAACAATGCAGCTTATTTCTTTGCAGTTTTTAATTTTTTTACCGGCAATGGCCTTAATCTATTTTTTGATCCCGGCAAAGCTAAGGTACTTGTGGCTTTTTTTGATGAGCTGGGCATTTTATCTTTCTCTTGACCTGAGAGGTTTCCCGATGCTGCTTTTTACATCGGTATCGGCCTATGTCGGTGCAAGGATTATTGAAAAAATCGAAGGAAAAAAGAAAAAAGCGGTACTTGCCATAACCATAGGGGCGAATCTGCTTATTCTTGCTCTTTCAAAATATGCAGGTATTTCTTTGCTTTCGGCAGTTGGCATGTCGTTTTTTATGTTCATGGCCATAGGATATCTTGTGGATGTTTATCGTGGGGATCTTTATGCTGAGAAGAACTTCTTTTTGCTTTCATTGTTTATATCATTTTTTCCCCAGGTAACATCGGGACCTATCGAGCGTGCAGGGCATATGCTTAGACAGTTCAGAGAGCCCAAGAACTTCAGTTATGATAAGATGAGGGATGGCCTTCTGCAGATGATGTGGGGCTACTTCATGAAGATGATAATTGCAGACAGGTGTGCAATTCTTGTTTCCGCTATTTATTCAGATCCTGTGAAGTATGCCGGAACAGCTACTCTCATAGCATCTATCCTCTATACATTTGAAATTTACTGTGATTTTGGCGGCTACAGTAATATAGCTATCGGTTGTGCGAAGGTTTTGGGATTTGACCTTATGAAAAACTTCGATGCACCCTATCTGTCATCAAATGTACAGGAATTCTGGAGGCGTTGGCATATTTCGCTATCCTCCTGGTTCAAGGATTATCTTTATATTCCTCTTGGGGGAAACAGAAAGGGAACAACAAGAAAATACATCAATATTTTAATAGTATTTATTCTTAGCGGATTGTGGCATGGAGCCAATTATACCTTTGCGATATGGGGACTTTTACATGGTATGTATCAGGTGGCCGGACATGCACTTATGCCTGTAAGGGAACGCTTGTGTGAATCTTTTAAAGTGGAGAAGAACAGCTTTTCACACAGGTTTTTGAAGATAATAATCACGTTTTTACTGGTGAACCTTGCGTGGATCTTTTTCAGGGTTCAGGATTTTAAAACTGCAATATACATGGTGACGCATATCTTAAAGCCTGCTCCCTGGTTTATAAGTAAGGGCATGCTGTACGGGCTTGGACTGGACAGACAAAATGTACTTCTTCTTTTTGCGGCAATAGGTCTTCTTATAGGTGCTGATGTTGCAAATAAGCGCGGAATATGTATCGCTGACAAGATCAAAAATCAGGGAATATGGCTCAGATGGCTTATTTATATTGCTGCGATTACTTTTATAGTAACCTGTGGAATATGGGGACCCGGCTATGATGCTGCGGGATTTATATATCAGAACTTTTAAGGAATTACGATAATGAAGAGAAAACTGATTCTTGTACTTAAAACCTTTATATTTCTTGTGCTGCTTGCAGGAACGCTGTTTGCGGTAACTCTTATCACAGAGAGAAAGACCAGTTATATGAAAAACAGGGATTTCTTTGAGGAAGCAAAGAAAGATCATCTTGATGTGCTGTTTCTTGGCTCATCTCATGTGATAAACGGAATAAATCCCATTGACCTTTACAAGGATTACGGCATTACCTCCTACAATCTCGGTGGGCATGGAAGCCTTTTAAAGGAAAGCTACTGGCAGCTCATAAGGGCGCTTGATTATTGCAAACCGGATTATGTCGTGGTTGACTGTTTTATGATGGACAGAAACTATGAATACATTGATGAGATGTATGAGGAAACTCCTGAGGAGTTCAGACAGGCTGCGATCAGTCAGCTGCATCTGAATATGGATGCATATCCCTTAAGCAAACTAAAGATGGCAGCTGTTAAGGATCTTGTACATGATCCTGAGATACAAAAGCAGTATCTGTTTGATTTTATTGTTTACCACAACAGATGGAATGAACTTGAGCAGAAGGATTTTCAGAGACTTACCGGAACAGGCGAATACAATATGCTCATGGGCGCAGAGATGAAGCATGAGCTTGAGGGCAGTATAAAGGAAGAATATGAGTACGATGTAAATGCCCGTCTTCCCGAACATACCGTAAATGAAGAATACCTCATGAAAATAATAGATGAATGTCAGAGAGACCAAATAGGAGTGGTTGTGACTTTCCTTCCGTTTGCTGCTGAACCACAGGATATCCAGTCGGCAAATTCTGCAGGTGATATAGCTGCACAGTATGGAGTGCCTTACATTAATATGCTGCAGATGGAAGATATCATTGATATGGAAGCTGACTTAAGTGATCCCGGACATTTATCGTCAACAGGTGCAAGAAAGGTTACCTCTTATATCGGAAACTGGTTAAAGGAAAATGCAGAGCTTACAGATCACAGAGGTGATAACGAATATTCAAACTGGGATAAGCTTTGCGCATCATATAATAAGGAACTCCGTTCAAAGGAAGAAAACTACAGACTGCTTACTACGCAGATGAATCTGCTGACACTTGGAGATGTCAGCTTTGCTCTTTACCTGACCGAAGACTCTCCTGCTCTTCAGGACCCGTGGTTCAGACATCTTGTGACTAACCTGACAGGAACGGATAAAATAGATGAAGCAGGGAACAATCATCAGCAGTATTTTCTTCTTATGGACAGGGCATCGGGAAACAGCTACGAGGCTGTGGATTATGAGTCGATAGAAAAAATGAATACTTCAATGGGAGAAATGACTTATATACCTATTGAGAAAAGATTCCGTTTGTTGTATCTTACATCAGATGAAAATAACAATTTCCTGTATGATGATTCAAGACTGAGTGACGATATCCAGCTAATAATATATGATAACGAAAGCGGCGAGATGCTTTCTCATATATATTGTGAGTCATCACATACTTATGAAATTGATGAGTGACATGCAGATTTGAAAGAGAGGTTTTAATGAAAAAAATATGTATCGTAGGAATAGCCGGTGGCTCCGCATCAGGTAAAACAACTATTGTAAACAGGATAAGAGAACAGTTTGGCGATGACATTGTGGTTATCAGCCATGATTCATATTATAAAGCTCATAATGATCTTTCTTATGACGAGAGATCGAGACTTAATTACGATCATCCGTCTTCTTTTGATACAGAGCGCCTTATCAGTGATGTGGAAAAGCTTAAGAATGGAGAAGAGGTTGATATTCCGGTTTATGATTATGCAATACATAACAGATCCGATCAGACTATACATGTGGTGCCAAAGCCGGTAATCCTTCTTGAGGGTATTTTGATTCTTGAGAACAAACAACTTCGGGATCTGATGGACGTTAAGGTCTTTGTCGATACAGATGCGGACGAGCGACTTATGCGCAGAATAAGACGAGATACCATTGAAAGAGCAAGAAGCGTTTCGTCGGTACTGAATCAGTATGCGGAAACGGTTAAGCCCATGCATGAGCAGTTCGTGGAACCCAGTAAGAAATATGCAGATCTTATTATCCCGAGAGGTGGGGAAAACCTTACGGGAATCAATATCTT
Source organism: Butyrivibrio sp. AE3004 (assembly GCF_000703165.1). NCBI lineage: Bacteria > Bacillati > Bacillota > Clostridia > Lachnospirales > Lachnospiraceae > Butyrivibrio > Butyrivibrio sp. AE3004. The sequence continues at coordinate 2,858,402 of NZ_JNLQ01000002.1, read as the reverse complement.
CACAGAGCATCTGAAAGCTATGCTTCGGGAGGAGGTTAACTGAGTATGGTGGTACTATCCGCTCTTTCTTTGATATTGTGGCTTTTTATAGTACCGATGGGGATGGGGTTTTTGATTCAGAGGATTCTTCCTCAGACGAAGAAGACAATAGGGATAACTTTTTTGTGCGGATATCTCGTATCGTTTGCGGTATTTGAGGTTATTGGGATATGGTGCATGATAAAAATTCCTTATGGTGCATTTCATAAGTGCAGCATAGTTTTTGCAAGCGTGCAGGGAGTGCTTGCAATTATCGGTTATGCCGGAAAAATATGGGATATACAAAGAGAATATATAAAGGATTCAAATATCTTTTATCTGATGTTTCCCGGAGATGAGAGGGCAAAACCGGAGGCAATTATAAGCCCGAGAACAGATGTTAGAGTAATGAAGTTTCAATATTCCCGTGAAAGCATGATCTATTGGGGATTGTTCGGAGCGATACTTGCTTTTCAGCTTGTTATGGCTGTTATAAAGGCTCCCTTCGACGGTGATGATTCTTACTATGTGGTTGAGTCACTTTTGGCACAACAGACAGACGTGATGAACACCATTCTTCCCTATACCGGAAGCTCGACATCACTTGATCTAAGGCATGCCATGGCGGTATTTCCGCTTTGGATAGCATTCATTGCAAGAATGAGCGGTATACATGCGACTATTGTTTCTCATACAATAATGCCTCTTCTTATTTTGCCGCTTATATATCTTATCTATCTTGAGATAGGAAGGATATTGTTTGGGGCAAGACAGGATATGCTGCCCATATATATGATATTCATTTCACTTATGACAATGTTCGGAAATACCTCCATATATACTCCGGAGACATTTCTGATGATGAGGACATGGCAGGGAAAAGCCATGGTTGCCAATTTTGTATTACCATTTGTCTTCTGGTTGTTTTTGTGGATGTTTGATGACTGCAGAAAGCCCGGATTTTTGTGGAAGGAAGAGACAAAGGGCGGCCTTAGATCCATAAGAAACAGCACATGGATACTCTTATTCCTTCTTAATATGGCGTCAGGGATTATGAGCTCTATGGGGATTATCTTTGGGACAGCACTTGCGGGACTTCTTTCGCTTTTGCTTCTGATATATACCAGAGACTTCAGGATTATCATTAAAGCAGTACTGGCTGTGATTCCGACGGGTGTATATCTTTTAATGTATAAATTCCTTGCATAGACAATAAAAGGGATTCGGGACAGGTATGAATAATAGTTTTTTGATGAGGTGAGTAGATTTATGTACGGAATTTTCATGGAGTGCTGGGTAATATTCAAGCTGTACGGCGGAAACGGGTATTTGCTTGCGCTCTTTGTCTTATCGCTTATATATCTGCTTTTTGCTGAAAAGGATAATAGAAAAAGACTGGTAATTGCTTTTGCTCCCTTTCTGGTTCTTGTAGGTTTCTTTATTCCTTATACAAGGATTGCGTATGTCGCGGTTTTAAGTGACGGAGGGGACACATACTACAGGCTTTTATGGCTTATGCCAATGTCTGTATGTATAGCTTATGCCGGTTGCAAGCTTTTTGTGAACCACAAACGTGTAGGCCTCGTTTTGTGCAGCGCAATTATTATTCTGTGTGGAAGCCTCGTTTATAAAAATGAGTATGTAAAGGATGCTGAAAATCCGTATCATATTCCGCAGGTGGTAATTGATGTATGCGATGAAATAAGTCCGGATGAGGATGAGCCAAGAGTAAGAGCGGTCTTCCCTTCCGAAATGCTTCATTTCGTAAGACAGTATGACACAAATATACTAATGCCTTACGGTCGTGATATAATTCACTGGAATTATTACAATGCTGTTCATGAGGCTTTTGAAAAGCCGGAGATAATAAATGCGAAAGAGCTTTTAGAAGCTACAAGGCAGACTCAGTGCAGATACATCGTTATGTATAAGGACAGGAAAATAGATGTGCCGCTTGATGAGATGGGCCTTAAACTTGTAAATAGCGTTGGAGGCTATAATATATTTGAGGATCCCGAGATTTCTCAGTGATCGGCTTTTGAAAGACCGGTAATTTGTGTAATGACTTTTAATTCATATTCTTTTATTTTTATATTCCTTCCCATATTTCTTTTTGGGGTGTGGGGACTACAGCATATAGGGCTTTTTACAGAAAAGAAGCAGATGCTGATGAAATTATGGCTGATAGCAATGTCAGCCTTTTTTTTCGTGGGATACGGAAAGCTTAGCTGCTTTGTTTTTCTTGGGAGTATTGCATTTAACCTTGCGTTTGCCATGCTTGCTGGAATGGGTAGAACAAAGCCGGACAGATTGCTTAAGGTCATAGCGATTATCTGTAATGTAATTCTTTTATGCTTTTTCAAATATATGAGTGACGGAGCAATGCCTGTTGCCATAAGCTTCTATACCTTTTCCCAGATTATGTTTATAGCGGAGCTTGGGAATGATGAAAAACAGTGCGGCATACTTGATTATTTATGCTATATCCTGTTTTTTCCGAAGGTTTTACAGGGACCCATTGCTGATTATAAGAATATAAATACAGGAATAGAAAAGCTTCATGAAGATGTTTTGGACTTTGAAAACATAGCTGAGGGTATGAGGCTGTTTACTTTGGGACTCGCAAAAAAGGTACTGCTTGCTGATGTGCTTGGAAAAGCGGCTGATTTTGGTTATGGCATATTAACAACGGCAACAGCTATGGATGCTCTGATAATTGCTGTGTCCTATTCTTTTCAGCTGTATTTTGATTTTAGCGGATACTGTGATATGGCAGAAGGCATCTGCAGGATGCTTGGTATGGATCTGCAAATTAATTTTGATGCGCCCTACAGAGCTGAAAATATCGCGCAGTTCTGGGACAGATGGCATATATCTCTGACAAAGTTTTTTACGAAATATATTTATATTCCGCTTGGAGGCAGCAGGAGAGGAAAACTTAGAACTTATATAAATATCATGGTTGTTTTTCTTATAAGCGGTATCTGGCATGGAAACGGCTGGGGATTTATTGTTTGGGGGATGATGCATGGCGTTCTCATGGTTATTACCAGATTTTACGGAAAGTATAAACGTAATAAGGAAACCGGGACAGTGGGAAGAACAGTAGGAACCATTCTTACATTTTTGTATGTCAATTGTGCATGGGTGTTTTTCAGAGCGCCTAAACTGTCTGACGCAAAGGTACTGCTGGGAAAACTTATAGATCCAAATGCCTGGAGTGGCCTTCATATAACGGTTAAACTCGCTGAATGCTTCATGGTTGATGAAATCTGGTATATTTTTAAGGTTACTCCGATTTCTGGATGGAATAAGAGTAACTACATCTGTATGTGGATAATAATGATAATTTCCGCATTTGTGATTTTTCGTGGAAAGACGGCCAGAAAGATTGCGGAGGAAAAGAAACATCCTTTTTTGTACGGAGTATTATTTGTGTGGGGAGTGGTAAGCCTTGGAGGTGTGAGCACTTTCCTGTATGTGAATTTTTAAGAGCCTGCATCGACAACTGATGGCAACAAAATAGATTTTAATAAGTGGTACCTCCTTAGGTCGAAGGGTTATGGTGATTTGTATTGAAAAATGTCAGTGGTAAAAAGTTCATAGCGTGTTTTGGAGTGACGGCTTTTATCATTCTGCTTCTTATATCGGTACTTGTTATATATGTGGATCCGTTTTTTCACTATCATGAGCCTGTTGCAGGGTTTCCTTATATAGTGGACAATCAGCTTTCGCAAAATCCTGGAATGGCAAAATATATGGATTATGACAGCTGTATAATCGGATCCTCTATGACTGTGAATTTTCATACCGACGATTTTTCGGAGCTGATGGGATTAAGTACTCTAAAACTCTCATACAGCGGCGCTTATCCAAGGGATGATTACAATATCCTTAGTATTGTTTTTGATAAGGATTCACCTGCCCGCAAAAAGAATGATGTTAAAGCGGTTTTTATAGGGGTGGATATACCGACGCTGACGGCGGATATAAATGAAATTAAGTACGAGCTTCCAATGTACCTTTATGACAATAATCCCGTAAATGATGTCAAATATCTTTGGAATAAAGATGTTCTGCTTGAATATATTTTAAAGCCTGTTATTCAGAAGAAGCCTTCGAATATGTCTGAAATCTATGCAAGCTGGTGGACTGAGGATTACTACAATATTCAGTATGTAATGCACGGATATGAAGCTCCGGAGCCTGTCAGTGAAGAGATGGAAAAAGATCTTTTGATTCCTCAGACAAAAGAGAATCTTGATAAAAATCTTCTTCCGTTTATTCGGGATAATCCGGATACTGTTTTTTATGTATTTTTCCCGCCTTACAGCATTCTTTACTGGAATAATGTGATAACGGAAAATCATCTTGAAGCGACTATGAATCAATATGCATTTGCGGCGAGTGAGTTTTTGAAGTATGATAATGTGCGTCTGTTTTATTTTCAGAACATGGAAGAAACAGTCACAAACCTCAATAATTATGCGGATTATACTCACTATAATCCCAGGGTTAACCGCTACATGACAGAGTGTTTCACCAGCGGAGAACACGAGGTAAAAAATGATATGGAATTTGAAGACGAACTTAACAAAATGCGCCATATAATAAACAGCTTTGATTTTGAGGAATTGTTTTCAAAGGAGTATTAGAGCTTTTGGTTGATGAGAGGATTTTTTATGGCAAATTACAGATCAGACGATAACCGCAGAAAAAAAAGAAGTGATGAGGGAATTCCCGGATGGGTTCATTTGGTGGTTTTAGGACTTATAGTAGTATTGTTTGCATACGGGGCTTTCAGGCTTATTAAATGGAACAAGGGTAAAACACTTGAAAAGGTAGAGATTGACCAATCCGAATATGAGGTTGAGCTTCTGGATCAGATTTTTCTTCTACCTTCGGAAAAAAAGGAAGGCCATGAGGATGATGGTAAGGAGACCGTCCTTGTGCTCGGAAATGATTCCGTAACTTACGACCTTACAGATGACAGCGTATGTTCTCTTATTGCAAAGAACACAGGTGCTGATGTTATAAATGCAGGCTTTGCCGGAAGTACCATTGCGCTTGGAAGTCCGGAAGGTGAGGGAGATGCAATGGACAGACTCAGCTTCTACAACATTGCAAAAGCAATCACGAATGATAACCGGAACGATGTACTCGATGCTACTTGGATACTCGGTGAGACAACCATGCAGCAGCATGCCCAGGCACTTGTTGATCTTGACATGAATACTGTGGATACATTGGTTATCTACTATGATGCATCAGATTATATAAAGCTCAGACCGGGTATGAACCCTAACGATAAGCTTGACCCCATGACTTATATGGGAGCTCTGGATGCGGGAATAAAGATGATCCAGGAAAAATATCCCTTCATTAGAATTGTCTGCATGTCATTTACATTTTGCTATGCGTATGATTCTGACGGTGTTTTGAAAAACGGTGATCGTGTTGACTTTGGAAACGGTAAGCTGACAACATATCTGCAGCATATGATCGATGTCTGTGGTGATACGGGAGTGTCATTTATTGATAATTACTACGGAACCATAGACGAAGGAAACAGCTCGGAGTATCTGCTGGACAACATACATGTGAATAAAGAAGCAGGCAGGCATATTGCGGAGCATTTTGCAAATGCGATTTATGGAGGATGACAGTGTGAAGAATAATAAATTGCTGAGTATAGTTTTTTTACAGGGAGCTGTGCTTATTTATTCTCTTACCACGGTTATAAGTAAGATAGTTTCCAATTATGCGTTTTTGTCGAAGGAGTTTATTCTGTTTTATTTCCTGGATTTTGCAGTTCTTGGAATTTATGCCGTATTATGGCAGCAGCTTTTGAAGAAGTTTGAACTGTCTATAGCATATGCAAATAAGGCAATGACGCTTCTTTGGTCTCTCCTTTGGAGTGTGGTTCTTTTTCATGAAGGTGTAACACCGGTTAAAATCATAGGTGTTATCCTCGTTATTGCAGGAACAATAATTCTGAACGCACCCGCAGCGGAGGATGGGGCAGAGAACGGCTCCGCCGCAGATGAGAGGAAAATGAAGGGAGGAAATCTATGATACCCTTTATATTCCTGATGCTTTTGGGACAGCTTATTGCTTCTTTTTCCCAGATAATGTTGAAAAAGAGTTCGCAAAAAGAATATCCCGGTTTTATCAGACAATACCTCAATGTTCTTGTTATAGGCGGATACGGTCTCTTGGTTGTGTCAATGCTCATTGCGATTATCTGCTATGGGCATATGCCTTACATGTATGTGGTCATAGTCGAGCCGCTTGGATATATTCTGGTAATGTTTTTGAGCCGTCTTGTATTTAAGGAAAAGATAACCAGAAACAAGATTTTTGGTATGATTTTAATACTGACCGGAATCCTTGTATTTTATCTCATGTAAATTGAGATACGAAAACTTTCTTGCGTGAAAAAAACATTGCGGTTATAATTTTATGAGCTTATTATTTAAGAGTATTTATATTTTATAAAAATAGGAGTGAAAAATGAGAACTTATCTTGTAACAGGTGGTGCCGGATTTATCGGTTCTAACTACATTCATTACATGTTTAAAAAGTATGACAATGAGATTCGCATCATCAATGTTGATGCTCTTACTTATGCAGGTAATCTTGAGAATCTCACAGATGTTGAGAACAGAGATAACTACACATTTGTAAAGGCTAACATTTGTGACAGAGAGGCTATAAATAAGATTTTTGAGGAGAACGACATCGACAGAGTAGTACATTTTGCTGCTGAGAGCCATGTTGACCGCTCTATCGTTAATCCTGAGATCTTCGTTGAGACAAACGTACTTGGTACTGCAACAATGCTCAATGCAGCTAAGAAGGCATGGGAGCTTCCCGATGGTTCCTTCAAGGAAGGCAAGAAATTCCTTCATGTAAGTACAGATGAAGTATACGGCTCACTTCCCGAGGATCCGAATGCATATTTCTATGAGACAACACCTTACGATCCGCACAGCCCTTACTCAGCTAGTAAGGCAAGCTCGGATATGCTTGTTAAGGCTTATATGGATACATATAAGTTCCCTGCAAATATTACAAACTGCTCCAATAACTACGGACCTTACCAGTTCCCGGAGAAGCTTATCCCTCTTATGATCCATAATGCGCTTGAGGGTAAGGCACTTCCCGTATACGGTGACGGTAAGAACGTTCGTGACTGGCTCTATGTTGAGGACCACGCTAAGGCAATCGACATGGTACAGGAAAAAGGAAAGCTTTTCGAGACCTATAACATCGGTGGCCACAACGAGAAGCAGAACATCGAGATCATCGAGACTATCATTGATGTTCTCCGTGAATCACTTGATGATTCAGATCCCAGAAAGGCTAAGATCACAACCGATCTTATCACATACGTTGAGGACAGAAAGGGGCATGACCGTCGTTATGCCATCGCTCCCGATAAGATCAAGGCTGAGATTGGCTGGGAACCTGAAACAATGTTCAAGGAAGGTATCCGCAAGACAATAAAGTGGTTCTTTGCTCATGAAGATTGGATGAAGAATGTTACAAGCGGAGACTATCAGAAATACTACGATAGCATGTACAGCGACAAGCTTTGATTTTCCGTTTTAATTAAGAATTGCGATAAAACAAGAGAGCTTTGGTAAGGCTTTTTACCGGGCTCTCTGTTGTTGCGTTTTAGGAACCATCTTTCGATTGAAGAATCTCGGATGATGCTATGGAGAAAAAAGATGAGTAAATTATCAATAGTTGTGCCGGTGTATTATAATTCAGACACACTGGAAATGCTTTACGATGACATGAAAGAAAAAATTCTGGGCAAACTTGGGGACTATGAAATAGTCTTTGTGGATGATGGCTCGGGTGATAATTCCTGGGAAATTATGAACAAGATTGCCGAGAGAGATAAAAATGTGGTATGCACAAGACTCTCAAGGAATTTCGGTGAACACTCTGCCATACTTGCAGGATTGTCGGTTTGCACCGGTGACTGTGCTGTTACAAAGCAGGCTGATCTTCAGGAGGATAGTACACTTATTCTGGAGCTCTACGAAAAATGGAAGGAAGGCAATAAGGTGGTTCTTGCTATCCGCGCAGAGAGGGATGAAGGTGCGGTTAAGAAGTTTTTTGCGGGGATGTATTATTGGCTTGTAAGAAAGACAATAAACAAGGATATGCCGCAGGGAGGCTGCGACTGCTATCTTTTGGACAGACAGGCTATTGAAGTTATTCAGCGCATGGACGAAAAGAACTCTTCTCTTACCCTGCAGGTAATGTGGATAGGCTTCAAGTCAGCAAAGGTATACTTCCACAGAAAGGACAGAACGGTTGGAAAATCCCGCTGGACCTTTGCCAAGAAGTATAAGCTTGTTGTTGATTCCATGATGAGCTTTTCGTATTTTCCCATCAGAGCTATAAGTCTAATAGGAGGACTTGTTGCACTCGCATCATTTATAGGAATAATAGGCGCTATCTATGAAAAACTGACGGTGGGTACGCCGATAGCAGGCTATGCTTCTCTTATGTGTGTGATCCTGTTTTCAACAGGGCTTATGATGATCACTTTGGGAATTCTGGGGGAATATTTGTGGCGTGCACTTGATGCGGCCAGATCAAGACCGCCGTTTATTATTGATGAAGTTCGTAAAAACGATTAATTGCTTGCGTAATAATAAACGAATGATAGATATAGCCATTTTATGTTATAGTATAAGGTGGTGTAGATTTAATTACACGAAACTTTTTGCTACATAGGCGCCATATTGCGCTGAGTACGTTTTTTATGATATGGAGGAAAACCATGAAAGGTATTATTTTAGCCGGAGGATCCGGAACAAGACTTTATCCACTTACAAGAGCAATATCAAAGCAGATCATGCCTGTTTATGATAAGCCTATGATCTATTATCCGCTTTCAACTCTTATGCTTGCAGGTATCAGAGATGTGCTTATTATTTCAACACCCAGAGACCTTCCGATTTTTGAGGATCTTTTCGGAACAGGTGAGCAGCTTGGAATGAATTTCTCATATGCTATACAGGAACAGCCAAGAGGCCTTGCTGATGCTTTTATCATCGGTGAGAAATTTATTGGTAACGATGGCGTTGCACTTGTTCTTGGCGATAATATCTTTTATGGTCAGAGCTTCAGTAAGCTTCTTAAGGAGGTTGCTGCCAGAGATAAAGGCGCTACAATCTTTGGATATTATGTTCGTGATCCCAGAGAATATGGCGTAGTTGAATTTGATGAAAACGGTAAGGCTATCTCAATAGAGGAAAAGCCTGAGCATCCAAAGAGCAATTATGCGGTTCCAGGCCTTTACTTCTATGACAATGATGTTATTGACATTGCTAAAAACGTAAAGCCTTCAGCAAGAGGTGAGATTGAAATCACAAGCGTTAACAACGAGTACTTAAGTCGCGGTGAGCTTCGTGTTGAGACTATGGGCCGAGGCTTTGCATGGCTTGATACAGGAAATCATGATTCTCTTCTTGATGCGGCTGATTTTGTATGCGCATTCCAGAAGAGACAGGGACTTTATGTTTCATGTATTGAAGAGATTGCTTATAAGAGAGGCTTTATTGATAAAGAGCAGTTATTGAAACTTGCTGAGCCTCTTATGAAGACTGATTACGGTAAATATCTTGTTGAGGTAGCAAATGGACTCTAAGACATTCAGGCTGTCTGTATTGGCAATATTTACGACAGTAGCTCTTATAGCAGTTGTTATTTATGCTGCTAACAGAGAGAAGATAAATTCAATGATAGGCAAAGAAACTGTTGCTGAGTCGGAAGAGAGTATACCCGAGGAAGAAAAGATCACCACTGAATATGGTGAGCAGATTGGTGACAATCTTAAAGGTTTTCTTACGGCGAATGACTTTTTTGACAAGAGCGAACAGAGACCGTCTGTCGTTGTTGTCGTAGATAACGTGCCAGTACCTGCGAATGCGGAAGACAGCATTGAACAGTCGTCAACTATAAATAATGATATACAGGATACTGAGGGCAGCTTACCCGTAGATATGGATAATCTTGTACCGGATGAGCATGGAATGCTTCATGAAGCTTCCGGAGTATCACAAGGAAATGCAAATTAGATTTTGGAGGATTTATAGATAATGGGACAGTTAACAGTTGAAACATGTGAAATAGAAGGTCTTAAGGTTATTACACCTCAGGTATTCGGTGATAGCAGAGGATACTTTATGGAGACTTATTCAAAGCGAGACTTTGAGAAGATTGGTATTCCGATGGATTTTGTTCAAGATAACCAGTCTGCATCCAAGAAAGGCGTCCTGAGAGGACTTCATTTCCAGAAAAACTATCCGCAGGATAAGCTTGTCCGTGTAGTAAACGGTGAAGTGTTTGATGTGGCTGTTGACTTAAGAGAGTGTTCAGCTACTTTTGGAAAGTGGTTTGGAGTTGTTCTTTCTGCTGAGAACAAAAAGCAGTTCTTTATCCCTAAGGGATTTGCTCATGGATTCCTTGTTCTCTCTGATTATGCTGAATTTGCATATAAGTGCACAGATTTCTATCATCCGGATGATGAAGGCGGACTTCTCTTCAAGGATCCGGAAATTGGAGTAGAATGGCCTTTTGAGGATGAGTCAGAGCTCACTCTCTCAGATAAGGATACAAAATGGGGAACACTGTCTGATTATAAAAAGGAACGCGGTATTAACTAAATGGCAAAAGAGAAGACAGATAAACTGCCATTTATAAGTGAGCTGCCAAAACAGGTGGGAATCGGGATATACTATGCGATTGCTGTCATACTGATGCTGATAATCGTTTTGCATAACAATCCACTTGCAGATCATCATACGGAAATGCTAAAGAAGATTTGCGCGTGTATTCTTATTGTTATGTCAATGATTCTTGTTACAGCTTGGTATGACAAGCTCATGGTCCTGCCTGTTGAGCTTTTTAATTCAAGAAAGCTTATATGGCGACTGGCGGTGAATGATTTTAAAAAAAGATATGCCGGCTCTTATATGGGCGTAGTGTGGGCACTGGTTCAACCGGTGGTCACTGTTTTGATGTATTGGTTTGTGTTTGACAGGATATTCCACACCAGATCGCAAATGGTTGCAGGAGGTATAGATGTTCCTTATGTGCTGTTTCTAACGACAGGACTGGTTCCCTGGTTTTTCTTTAATGAAGCACTGATGAATGGAACGACGTCTCTTCTTGAGTATAACTATCTGGTTAAAAAAGTGCTGTTTAAGATCAGCATTCTTCCGCTTATCAAAATTATTGCAGCACTGTTCATTCATGTTTTTTTTGCAGGTGTCATGCTTGTTGTGTCATGTATGTATGGCTATTATCCTACAATTTATACAACTCAGATTTTTTATTACGCTATTTGTGAGTTCATACTGGTACTTTCAATATGCTATACAACATGTGCGGTAGTAGTATTTTTCAGGGATCTGACACAGATACTTGCTATTGTTCTTCAAGTGGGACAGTGGGCTACACCGATATTGTGGGACATAAATATGCTTCCCGATAATCTGAAGTGGATAATAAAGCTTAATCCCATGACTTATATAGTTAATGGTTATAGAAGCTCGGTTTACGGAAATGAATGGTTCTTCGAGCATTTTTACTCAAGCACATATTTCTGGATCGTTGTTGTAGCTCTGTTTTGCATAGGGTCTCTTATATTTAAGCGTTCCAAGACACATTTTGCGGATGTGCTGTAAAAGTCAGGATAGATTATTTTATGGATAAAGATATGGCGATTCAGGTCACCGACCTGACGAAAATGTATAAACTGTATAGTAAGAATTCCGACAGATTAAAGGACGCACTGGGACTTCTTAAGGGAAATTCATATACTGAACACCTTGCCTTAAATCATGTTAATCTTAAGGTTAGAAAAGGTGAAACTATAGGCATAATCGGTACTAACGGTTCAGGTAAGTCTACAATACTTAAGATTATTACAGGTGTACTTTCTCCAACCTCCGGCACTGTGGAAGTGGATGGTCATATATCCGCGCTTTTGGAGCTCGGTGCTGGCTTTAATATGGAGTACAACGGTATTGATAACATTTTCTTAAACGGAATGATGATAGGTTTTTCCGAGGAAGAAATTAAAGCCAGGATGGATTCGATACTTGAGTTTGCTGATATCGGAGACTATGTATATCAGCCTGTGAAGACCTATTCAAGCGGTATGTTTGTAAGATTGGCTTTTGCAGTGGCAATCAATATCGACCCGGAGATTCTTATAGTTGATGAAGCGCTTTCTGTAGGAGATGTTTTCTTCCAGGCTAAGTGTTATCACAAATTTGAGGAATTCAAGAAGCAGGGGAAAACAATACTTTTTGTTTCCCATGACCTTTCCACGATAAGCAGATATTGTGACAGGGCTGTTCTGCTAAACCAGGGAGTTATTCTTGGTGAAGGTACTCCCAAGAAGATGATAGATATATATAAACAGGTGCTTGTAGGGCAGTATCCTCTTCCTGAAAACGATTTTAAGTCCCTGTTGGAGGATGATGAAATAAGAAAAGCTGCAGAGGAAAAGGCAAACGGCAAATCCAAAGCTGCAGAAAAAAGTGATAAAACTGACGCTGCTGCAGATAAGAAGGATAATTCCGAGCAGAACCCGGAACTTTTGGAGTACGGAAACAACTCTGCACAGATTGTTGAATTCTATGCAACTGATTCCAAAGGGCTAAGGACAAATTCGGTAATAAAAGGATCTGAGTTTACAATACACATGAGGGTCAGATTCCTAAGAGATATAAATGCACCTATTTTTGCTTTTACAATTAAGAATATAATGGGTATAGAAATAACAGGAACCAATTCTATGGTTGAAAAAGCTTTTCTGGAACCCGTTAAGGCAGGCGACGAGAAGGTAATAACCTTTAAGCAGAGGATGCTTTTACAAGGCGGAGACTATCTTGTATCTTTTGGCGTAACGGGATTTGAGCAGGATAATTTTGTTGTTTACCACAGACTCTATGATGCGCTTAATATTACTGTTGTGTCTGATAAAAATACGGTAGGCTACGTCGATATGGAATCGGCTGTATGCGTAACGGATGCTGAAAAGGAATAAAACATGCAGGAAGAAGTATTTATTGGGAATGTAAAACTGAATTTCAAGCATTATGCAGGGCTTGATCTGTATAGTGATGGTCCCGTTGAGCAGGAGATCTTCGATATTGTAAGAAAACATAAAAAAGAAGAGTATCCTGAGATTATTGAAAAGAAAGCAAGCTGGCCTGTTCTTTATCATCTTTCTGAACTCAGAAGCAATATTGTTGAGTGGATTCCCATGAAGGGAAAGGAGAAGGTTCTTGAGGTTGGTGCTGGTTGCGGTGCGATCACAGGCATGCTTTCGGAGAAGGCAGGTGAGGTTATTGCCTGCGACTTATCAAGACGCAGAAGTGAGATCAATGCCACCAGAAACTCTGAATGTGACAACGTTACAATTCATGTTGGTAACTTCAGGGATATAGAACCCGATCTTCCTACAGACTTTGATTTCATTTTCCTTATAGGTGTTTTTGAGTATGGGCAGGGATATATAGGGACAGAGAATCCTTATGAAAATTTTCTTTCAATGCTCAAAAAGCATCTCAAAAAGGATGGAAGAATAGTAATTGCCATCGAAAACAGAATTGGACTTAAATATTTTGCAGGTGCGGCTGAAGATCATTTGGGCGGCTACTTTGACGGCATAGAGGGCTATTCAAAGGACTCTGTAGCAAGAACTTTCACCAGAAACGGGCTTATCCGGATATTTAAGAAATGCGGAATGAATGATTATCATTTCTATTATCCCTACCCGGATTACAAATTGATGACATCACTTCATTCGGACAGATATCTTCCGGCATACGGCGAATTGCAGGATAATGTTCGGAATTTCGATAGAGACAGACTGCTGCTATTTAATGAAAAGCGTGCCTATGAATGTCTTATAAATGATGGGATGTATGCAGAATTTGCAAATTCCTTCGAGGTAATACTCGGACCTGGATTTGATACCGTATATTGTAAATATTCAAACGATCGTGCCGATGAATTTAAGATCAGAACAGATATAGTTGTTGATAAGCTTGGTAGAAAAATCATAAAGAAATATCCGCTTACCGAAGCTGCGGAAGAGCATATATTCGGAATGCAGGATGCTTACTATGCGCTTCGTGAGAGATACAGAGGCGGTGACCTTGAGGTTAATGACTGCCAGCTTGATGAAAAATCCAGATGTGCAATGTTTTCATATGTTAATGGTATACCGCTTACTGCGCTGTTTGATGCATGTCTTGAATCTGATGACATGGATTCCTTTAATGCATTGTTCAGAGAGTACATGAGGCGAGTGGGCTATAGGCCGGATTATCCTGTTACGGATTATGATCTTATTTTCTCAAATATACTTGTCAATGGACCTATATGGACTATCATTGATTATGAATGGACGTACGGTAAATGTATACCGCCGAAGAACATTGCCTTCAGGGCATTATACAGCTATATGCTTGAGGACAGGAGCCGTGACAAGCTGGATGTTAAGACATTATACGAACAGATAAATCTGACCGAGGAAGATATAAAGGCGCTCCTTAGCGAGGAAGCTGATTTTCAGAAATATGTTACAGGAAGAAGGAAATCATTTGTTGAACTATGGAAGATGATCGGTAAGACAGCAATTGTTCCGAAGGAACTTGCGGGATCCTCAGAAACAGCAAGAAGTGCGGAGGATATTCAGATTTATGTCGATGAGGGAGATGGCTATAGTGAAGATGATTCAATTTTCCCTGATGAGACTTACGATGATCATAATGTTGTTACGCTTGATATAGAGTGTAATGATAATGTTCAGAATATCCGAATTGATCCTGCTTTTTCATGTTGTATAGTCACAATTAAGCAGGTTATATGGAACGGTATTTCTGTGGAAGAAGGGGAAACCTATATTTCAATTCATCCGAACGGAACCTGGATTTCCGAAGACAGTATTGTGTTTGGAACAGATGATCCTAATATAGAATTTGGATTTATGAATGACAATATTGAGAAAATGCGTGAGAATCATCTGAAAATCACATTGATGACAACATTGATTCCCAAGGAGACAGCGATTACTCTTGAGGATTCACTGCGAGTTACTGTGGATGAAAATGTGGAGGAGAAGGGAGAGTTTCTGCAAAAAATCAAGAAACTTCTTCCAAAATAAAGCAATAACAGATGTTAAAAGAAGCCATAAAGAATATTCTTATTAACAACAGAAAACGGGGTTACCAGAAAAAAGTTAACGAATGTAAAAATGCTTATAATATCTGGGAACACAGGCAGGAGAAGCACCCTATATATGTTGCCGGTGGGGAGGCTTCTGAAGTCACGGGGAGACTTCAGCTTGTTACGGAGGTTGTATCCTATACAAAAGTATGGAGAGAATCAGAGCCTAATGCTACAGCTGAGAAGATCCTTATTTTCGTGAGCCCTAAAGGCAGGCTGGCCGGACACGCTGTTGAGAATATACGACGTTATTTCGAAGCACATCCTGAAATTAATGTCGTTTATGGTGATGAAGATGAGATTATCGGCAGGGGGAAATATGGCCATCCATATTTTAAACCTGACTGGTCTCCCGATACATATCTTAATGCATTTTATATAGGAAGTGTATTTGCCTGCAGAGCTAATACCTATGAGGCTGCAGCATCAGAATATGATAATGCACTTCGCATGCTCGGAGGGACAGCGGGCGTAAAGAAAAATTCTCCGGAGGCAGTTGGACGTGAGGCAAGCATGCTTTCTGCGGATGTTTTATTCTGTATGCTTGCCATAGAAGAAAGAGCTTTCGGGAAAAGATCCGGTATGGGATTTCCGATAGGACATATCGGAGAAATACTGTTTCACAGAAATTCCGATACGGATGTTTTTTACGGCAGAGGTTTTCATAATTCAAGGCATATGCTTATGAAGCCTGCCACTGTCAGTATAATAATACCGACCAAAGATCATCCCGAGATTCTTTTTCAGTGTCTTAAGTCAATTGTAAATACCACACATGAAAAGAATATAAAATATGAAATAGTGGTTGTTGATAATGGAAGCAGCGCTTATAACCGTGTAAGGTATGGTTCATATATAAGTCAGGTGGATAAGATAAATGGTTTAACGAATATATCTTATCTTTACAGAGTTGAAGATTTTAACTTCTCTCACATGTGTAACAGGGGTGCAGCCAGATCAGGTGGCGAATATCTTCTTTTCCTTAATGACGATATTGAAGCAACTCAGGACGGGTGGATGAGAGAGATGCTTTCTCAGGCCCAGCTTAGACACGTAGGTGTTGTTGGTGCAAAGCTTTTGTATCCTGACAGCGATCTTATCCAACATTGCGGAATCACCAATGTGAGACTTGGCCCTGTACACAAGTTACAGAAAATGCATGACCAGAAATCACATTATTTTGGTTTTAACAGAGGAATTCATAATCTGATTGGTGCAACCGGAGCTTGCCTTATGCTGAGCAGAGATAAATTTAAAGAGGTTGGAGGATTCCCAGAGGAGCTTCCCGTTGCTTTTAATGATGTTGATCTTTGTTACAGTGTTTTTCAAAAAGGATATTATAACGTTTGTTGCAATCATATAAGCCTGTATCATCATGAATCTCTGACAAGAGGACTTGATACATTGGATATTAAAAAGATGGAGCGTCTGGCATCAGAGTATGAAGTACTTATGAAAAGACATCCGGGCTTTTACAATAAGGATCCTTTCTATAGTGCATACCTTACGGATGACGAGACCATAAGCGCAATAATACCGTGTGAAGATTTTACTCCGGTACTTGATATTCCTTATCACAATATCAAGGTACATGATAATGGATATACCGATGCCAGGGAGGACGCATGTCTGAGGCTTGGTGTTGAGTATGCAGGAACCATGGAAAACTGGATGTATGGAATACGTGACGGTGAAGCTGTTGACGGATATTTCATAAAGGGATACAGTTTTGTAATTGGTTCAGACAATGCTTTTTTTGAAAGAAGACTGGTGCTCAGGCAGGTGGAACGATCGGATGAAGGCGCAAGACCGGCTTCTTCTGTTGTTTACAGCATGCCTGTTTACACATGGTACAGACCTGATATCAGATTAAGACTTCAGGATCAGATAGATGTGGATTTAACCGGTTACAAGGTGAGAATTGCATCAGGAAAGTTATCCCCGGGATACTATCAGGTTGGAATGGCTGCTATAGATCAGACAGGCAGTCTGAAACTGATAAACTGGGTACCAAATTTACTTAAGGTGAAATAATGACTGATAATACAGAATTTGATTATAAAACAGCATATGAGAAGGAAAAGCTCAAGAGCGCGGATCTTGCGCAGAAAATAGCTGATCTGGAAGATAAAAACCAGGAACTGGAATTCAAACTCAATCGTATAAAAAATAATCCAATATGGAAGGCCAGTACACCTGCACGAAATGTTATGCATTTTGTGATAAGACAGAAGGACCGTGTAAAAAATGCGGGATCTGTCGGTGGAGTGGTTGCAAAGCTAAAATACAAACAGATTGAAAGAAAAGCAAAGGTTCATTACGGGACAGAAAGCTTTCCCTCGGAAGAAACTATTACAGCTGAAAGAGAAACCGTGTTTGAATACATGCCTCTTGTAAGTATATTGGTGCCTCTTTATAATACACCGGAAAACTTTTTGAGGGATATGATTGAGTCTGTTCTTGATCAGACATACACCAACTGGCAGTTATGCCTTGCAGACGGTTCCGATACAGATCATGCATACGTGGAGCAGATTGTAAAAGAATATCAGAAGGACGAGCGCTCAAAAAAGGGTAGATCTGAGAATTCAGGAATCCTTTACCACAGGCTTGAGAAAAACACAGGTATATCCGGAAATACAAATGAATGTTTAAAGCTTGCTTCCGGTGAGTATATAGGCTTGCTTGATCATGATGATATTCTTCACCCTGAAGTCCTCTATTACTATGTGAAGGCTATAAACGAAGAAAAAGCAGATTATTTATATTGCGATGAAGCAACTTTCTCCGGAAAGAGCATTGATCATATGATAACAATGCATTTCAAACCTGATTATGCGCCGGACAATCTCCGTGCAAATAACTATATCTGCCATTTTAGTGTGTTTAAACGCTCGCTTCTTGATGGAACTGAGCTTTTCAGATCCAAGTTTGATGGAAGCCAGGATCATGACATGATCTTAAGACTTACGGATAATGCAGAGAAGATAGTGCATATTCCGAGACTTCTGTATTATTGGAGATCTCATGCCGGAAGTGTTGCATCCGACATAAGTGCAAAAAGCTATGCTATAGATGCGGCAAGAGGTGCGGTTGCGGATCACTTAAGAAGACATGGATATGAGCATTTTAAAATCTCGAGCACAAGAGCCTTTGAGACAATCTTTAAGATTGCTTATGAGGTAAAGGGTACACCTAAGATTTCAATCATAATTCCTACATGTGAGCATATGGAGGACTTAAAGAGATGTCTGACGTCAATATATGAAAAATCCACCTATGATAATTACGAGATTATTGTGGTTGAAAATGGCAGTAGCTCACAGGAGATAAAGAGTTATTATGATGAACTCAGAAACAGTGCCATGAGCTCGGTTATAAAGATTGTTGATTTTTATGAGGACAGAAATAATCTTAATCCGGATGGTTCAAAACCTTCGTTTAACTATTCGGCTGTAGTGAATTATGGCGTAAAGCAGTCTGACGGTGAATATGTTCTTTTGCTCAACAATGATACCCAGGTTATAACGGTTAACTGGATGGAAGAACTGCTTATGTATGCTCAGAGAAAGGATGTTGGAGCGGTTGGCGGAAAGCTTTATTTCCCAAATAGAAAGATTCAGCATGCCGGAATAGTTTTAAGACTCGGTGCACACAGAACAGCAGGGCATTCCCATTACGGACAGGAGGGTATGAACCTGGGATATATGGGAAGACTGTGTTATGCTCAGAATGTATCGGCTGTTACAGGTGCATGCCTTATGGTTTCCAGAGTAAAGTATGATGAAGTAGGCGGCTTTGATGAAGGATTTGAAGTATCTTTAAACGATGTTGACTTCTGTCTGAAACTAAGAGAAAAGGGATACCTTAATATATTTACACCCTTTGCTGAGATGTATCATTTTGAGTCTGCTTCAAGGGGGCTTGATCTTCAGGGTGAAAATGCAAAGAGATATGATAAGGAATCTGAGCATTTCCGTACAAAATGGAAGGAAGTGCTTGATAAAGGAGATCCATACTATAATCCTAATTTTTCACTCGACAGAAGTGATTTTTCATTAAATGTTGAAGGATATAGCAGTTTGCGCAATGCTTGATAAGCGAATTGGCATTGCATGACTTGATTTTTGCCTGCAGTAATGATTTACTAAGTATATTGAGGTTTAAACCTTATATATAATGATCCTTTTTGTTCGTCGTGTGTATTATTGGCGGTAGAACAAAAACGGACATCTGACAGAATTTAGTCAGACATAAATATGAGTTTATAGAGGAGGAAGATGATGAGTGAAGCAGCAAAGCAGCTTGAATATTGGTTAAACGATCCTTACTTTGATGAGGAAACCAAAAAGGAGCTGACAGCTATCCGTAACAACGAGGAAGAGGTTCAGGATAGATTTTATCAGGAGCTTGAATTTGGTACAGGTGGTCTCCGCGGTGTTATCGGGGCAGGTACAAACAGAATGAACAAGTATGTGGTACGTAAGGCTACGCAGGGTCTTGCTAACTACATTAAGAAGAATGGCGGCGCTGATGGGGCTAAGAGAGGTGTTGCTATTTCTTATGATTGTCGTAGATTTTCGCCTGAGTTTGCGGATGAGACAGCTAGATGTCTTGCAGCAAATGGAATTAAGGCATATGTATTTGATGAACTCAGACCCACACCTGAGCTTTCATTTGCGTTAAGAAAGCTTGGATGTATTGCAGGTGTAATGATTACTGCAAGCCACAATCCGCCGGAATACAACGGATATAAGGCATACTGGGAAGATGGCGCACAGGTTACACCGCCTCACGATACAGGTATTATTGCTGAAGTTAAGGCAATAACAGATTACAACGATGTTAAGACTATGTCTAAGGATGATGCCATGAAGGCAGATCTTTACGAAGTTATCGGTAAAGACATTGATGATGCGTACATGGTTGAGCTTAAAAAGCAGATCATTCACCTTGATGTTATCAAGGAGATGGCTGAGAAACTTACAGTTGTGTACACACCTTTCCACGGAACAGGTCTTGTTCCCGTTAAGAGAGTACTTCAGGAGCTTGGTTTCAAGAATGTATTCATTGTTCCCGAGCAGGAGCTTCCGGATCCTGAATTTACCACACTGGATTATCCTAACCCTGAGGATCCTAAGGCATTTAAGCTTGCGCTTGAGCTTGCAAAGGAAAAGGATGCAGATATTGTACTTGCTACAGATCCTGATGCCGATCGTCTCGGTGTTTATGCAAAGGACTCAAAGACAGGTGAGTATGTGGCATTTACAGGTAATATGTCAGGAATGCTTATCGGTGAGTATATTCTTCGCGAGAGAAAGGCAACAGGCACAATGCCTGAGAGACCTGCTTTTGTAACAACTATTGTTACTACAAACATGGCAAGAAGAGTAGCTGAAAAATATGGCCTTCACTATATTGAAGTACTTACAGGCTTTAAATATATCGGTGAGCAGATCAGACTTTTTGAAGAACATAATCAGGAATATAACTATGTATTCGGCCTTGAAGAAAGCTATGGTTGTCTTGCAGGAACTCATGCGCGTGATAAAGACGCCATTGTTGCAGTTATGATGCTTTGTGAAGTAGCAGCATATTGCAAAAAGAATGATATGACACTTTGGGATGCTATGGTTGATATGTATGAAGACTATGGCTATTATAAGGAAGGTCAGTACTCAATTACAATGAAGGGTATGGAAGGTGCTAAGGAAATAGCAGCTTTAATGGATAAACTCAGAAACAATCCGCCTAAGAACTTCGGCGCATGGACTGTTGAAGAGTTCCGTGATTACAAGACAGGCGAGACAGTTAACCCTCAGACAGGAGAAAAGGGCAAGACAGGTCTTCCTGAGTCTAATGTATTATACTTTGCACTTGATAATGATTCATGGTGTTGTGCACGTCCTTCAGGAACAGAGCCGAAGATTAAATTCTACATGGGTGTTAAAGGCACAAGTCTGGAAGATGCTGCTAAGAAGCAGGATGAATTGACAGCAGCTGTTAAGGCACTTATAGAGTAACAACAGGAATCCTTTTTATGGGCTGTCAGTTTTCCTGACAGCCCTATATTTTTAGATATGATTAATAATATAAAAAAGACAATTGCATATGCTATGAGAAACGGAGTCGGCAACACAATTACGGCTGCCAGAGAAAGACTTCGTGATCAGCGTGCCGAGAACTACACATTTATTCCTGTATCCGAGGATGAACTTGAGAAACAGCGCAAGTGGTACAGGGCATTACTTAATGATGCTAATAAGTCGAAAATGCTTCCGCTTATCAGCATACTTGTTCCCTGCTTCAATACTGACAGAAGATTTTTAAGTGAGATGATAGAGTCAGTAAAAAAACAGACCTATGGAAAATGGGAACTTATCCTTGCAGAAGCGCCTCTTGTTTCCAAAGGAAGACCGTATTATCCTCTTACTGAGGTCATTGCAGGATTTTCTGAGAGCGATGGAAGAATAAGACATCTTAAATTAAAAGCAAATACAGGAATATCCGGAAACACGAATGCTGCTCTTGATGCATCCAGAGGAGACTATATGGCGCTTTTGGATCATGATGATGTTCTTACGCCGAATGCACTGTGTGAAGTTGCCATAGCTGCAATAAAAAATTATCCAAGACTAATTTATTCTGATGAGGATAAATGTGATTCGGAATGCAAGCGCTTTTTTGACTATCATAGAAAAAAGAAATTTAATCCCGACCTGTTTTTGTCAAATAATTATATTTGCCATTTTACTACCATACGATCGGATGTAATACATACATGCAGATTCAGACCGGAGTATGATGGGGCACAGGACTACGATCTTTTCTTAAGAGCAGTTGGAAGAATAATGTGGAGTCCGGACTACGAGAGGCAGATAGTACATATTTCAAAAGTTCTGTATCACTGGAGAAGTCACGAAAACTCAACATCAGCAAATCCGCAGAGTAAAATGTATGCATATGATGCGGGTAAAAGAGCTGTACAGGACTTCTTAAATTCCAATGACATAAAAGCAAATGTAAGTCACCTGAAACATGTGGGCTTTTATCGAGTGGAATATAAAGGAGATATTTTTGATGCCAGAAAAGATATTGGCGTAGTCGGCGGTAAAATAATAGACAAGAACGGAACTATTATCGGTGGAAACTATAGAGCTGACGGTAAAATCAGATTTGATGGTCTTCCGAAAGGTTTTAGCGGCGGACTTCAGCATTTGGCGGTACTTGAGCAGGATACTGATGCGGTTGATTTAAGATGCATGAGAATACGGTCCGAGCTAAAGACGCTTTATGAAGAGATATTTGGAATTCCCTATACCGATACAACAAAAGGTGGAGAAATATCACTTGACAGTATTGGTGATGACAGGGAATTATTGGAAAAATGTATTCGGTTCGGACATGCTGTAAGGCAGCTTGGATATAAAGTTTTGTGGGATCCGGGTTATGAAACAACAGTTTGAATGGTTTCGGAGGATAATGACTATTGGTGAACAGTAAGGCTACTATTGTTATTCCAAATTATAACGGTGCCAAATACCTTGATGCGTGTCTTAGAAGCCTTAAGAAACAGACAGTAACAAGTAAGGTTATTATTGTTGACAATGGCTCTACCGACGGTGGGATCAAACTGCTAAGGGATAGCATAGTTAAACATCCTGACAGGTATCCTCAAGTGGAAATAAAAGAGCTTTCTGAAAACACAGGCTTTGCAAATGCGGTTAATGTCGGTATCAAACAGGCTGAAACAGAGTTTGTGATACTTTTAAACAATGATACCGTTTCGGAAACAAAAATGACTGAGGCTTTGCTTTGGACAATTATGGATGATGACAGAATCTTTTCTGTTCAGGCCAAAATGCTCCAGATGAAGGAACCTCATTGTATAGATGACAGTGGTGACCTGTACAGTGCACTTGGATGGGCTTTTTCACCGGGAAGAGATAAAGAAAAGACTGCTTATAACAAAAGAACACGTATAACATCTGCATGCGCCGGAGCGGCAATCTACAGAAAAGCGGTGTTTGAGGAAATCGGTTATTTTGACGAGGCACACTTTTGTTATCTTGAAGATGTGGACGTTGGCTATAGGGCAAGAATATATGGCTACAGAAATATTTACGAACCCACTGCGATAGTTTATCATGCAGGCAGCGGAACAAGCGGATCAAGATACAATGTTTTTAAGGAAGAGTTGACTGCCGGGAATAACCTGTATTTTCTTTACAAGAATATGCCGGCTGTACAGCTTATTATCAATCTTCCTCTTCTTATTTTGGGGATTGTAGTAAAACAAATATATTTTGCAAAAAAAAGGCTTGGTATGGCATATTTTAAAGGTCTTATCAGCGGAATAAATAAAATTATCCATAACACAGACAAGAAAGTGAAATTTCAAAAGCAGAACATAAAAAACTATGTTATGCTCGAGTGTGAGCTGATTTTTAACTGTGTTCGCAGACTTGTTGGATAAAATAAAATGTTATAGAATGAAATAGATATGATTAAAGATAATCAAAAAAACCTGAACATGCTGCACGTCGCTGGGGACGGCATTATTGTGGCCTGTTCCTATATGCTGGCTTTTTATCTGAAATTTGAATCACCTTTTTCAGAGCCGGAGGGAGGCTACCTTTCAATGGGGACATATTTTACTGCCCTCTATTTTCTGGTGCCTGCATATATGGTTCTCTACAATATGTTAAACCTATATACGCCTCGCCGTGCGACAAGAATGAGATATGAGCTTTATAATATCCTGAGGGCAAATGTTATCGGCCTTATAGGCTTTTTTGTTGCCCTGTTTATGATAAAACAGGTTGATTTCTCCCGTACCATGATAATCATGTTTGCGGTTATAAACGTGATTCTTATGAGTGTATCTAGACTTTTGCTTCGCAGATTCCTGCGCTACATCAGAAGAAAAGGATACAATCTTAAACATATTCTTCTTGTAGGCTATTCCAGAAGTGCAGAAGGCTATATCAGCAGGATCAATAATAATCCGCAGTGGGGATATGTGGTAAGCGGTATACTCGATGATACGGTTCCTCTTGGCACAACATACCACGGAGTAAAGGTTATTTCCAAAATAAAAAAGCTGAAGGAACTCCTCGAAGAGAATGAATACGATGAAATAACAATAACTCTTCCTTTGGACAGATACGACAGATTGGAAGAGCTTGTAGATACATGTGAAAAATCAGGTGTCCATACTAAATTTATACCGGATTATACAAGTCTTTTCCCGAGTAATCCATATACAGAGGATATTATGGGGCTTCCGGTTATCAGTATAAGATATGTACCGTTGACAAATGCTTTCAATGTTTTGATCAAGCGTATCGTTGATATTATCGGATCAATCATTGCTATTATTATTTTCTCACCGGTAATGCTTGCTGCTGCGATTGCGGTTAAGATGTCAAGTCCCGGACCTATAATATTTAAGCAGGAGAGAGTCGGACTCCATGGACAGAGCTTTATGATGTATAAGTTCAGGACCATGAAGATGCAATCTGAGAAGACTGAGAAGAAAGGCTGGACAACAAAGAATGATCCAAGAGTGACAGGAATAGGAAGGTTTTTGAGATCTCACAGCATTGATGAGCTTCCTCAGCTGTTCAATATTCTATTGGGAGATATGTCGCTTGTTGGACCAAGACCGGAGAGACCGCAGTTTGTTGAAAAGTTCAGACAGGAAATTCCAAGGTACATGGTAAAACACCAGGTAAGACCCGGACTGACCGGCTGGGCACAGATCAACGGTTACAGAGGCGATACTTCAATAAGAAAACGAATTGAATTTGATATATATTATATTGAAAACTGGTCATTTGAATTTGACATAAGAATTTTGATCGGTACTATTTTCCACGGCTTTATAAATAAGAATGCATACTGATTTAATTTGCTTGTATAATTGTCTGATTTGTGGCAAAATAGGGCAATGGAAAACAAAAGTTAAAGGAGAATTTTGATATGTCTGATCGCAGGAGTGGAAACTCAGGCAGAAGAGGCAGAAAGAAGAATACAAAGAGAGCACTTATTATTTTTGGAGTAGAAATTGTTGTTCTTCTGATACTTCTATTTATAGTTTGGACTTTGTTCGGAAGAATCAAGGTTGATAAAGTAGGCAAAGTTAATCTTGATGAGAAGGTTATCGCTGAAAGCGTAAACACCGGTGTTGAAGAAAATGAGCAGATGACAGGATATACTAATTTGGCTCTTTTTGGTGTAGACTCCCGTGAAGGTGATCTTGCTAAGAATACCAGAAGTGATACTATTATGATCGCTTCCATAAATAACGCTAACGGTGATATTAAGCTTGTATCTGTATATCGTGATACATATCTTAACCTTAGTAATGATACATATACCAAGTGCAACGCTGCATATATGGCAGGTGGTCCGGAGCAGGCTATTTCCATGCTTAATATGAATCTTGATATGGATATCACAGATTTTGTGACAATAGGATTCGGTGGACTTACAGATGTTATTGATGAGCTCGGTGGTGTTGAGATTAATATTGAGGAGAATGAGATTACACACCTCAATAACTATCAGTCCACCATGGCAGAGGAGCTTGGCAAGAAATATACACCTGTTACACAGACAGGTATGCAGACGTTAGATGGTCTTCAGGCTACTGCTTATTGCCGTATCAGATATACTGCCGGTGATGACTTTAGAAGAGCTGAGAGACAGAGAACAGTACTTATGGCTATCCTTGAGAAAGCTAAGACTGTAAATATTTCAGAACTTGAAAATGTTGCAAATAAAGTATTCGGAGAAACATATACTTCTCTTGGACTTGAGGATATAATTAAATTATTGGGAAATGTTACCAACTATAATGTTGTAGCAAATGATGGTTTCCCTGTGGCTGAAATGAGAGCGACAGGTACAATCGGTAAGAAGGGAAGTTGTGTAATCCCTGTAAATCTTGCTTCTAACGTTAAGTGGCTTCACGAGTTCCTCTTTGAGGATACAGACTATCAGGTATCTTCAAGTGTTGAAAATTATAGTCAGAAGATTGCTGCTGATACGGATGAGTATCTTGACAGATAGACAGTTTTGAAGCTTAGCCCCGGCATCAGCCGGGGCTTATTTTTTTGAAGGATTAATATGCAGACAGTAGATGTAATAATACCAACATACAGACCGGGACCGGAGCTTTCAATGCTCATTGATGAGCTTGAAAAGCAGGCGTACAGACCGGAGAAGATAATAATAATAAATACAGATAAGCAGCATCTTGTTGAAAGAAAAGATGCTATGGATACAATTGCCAAGTATGACAATATAATTGTCCATCATATTACCAAGAAAGAATTTGATCATGGAGAAACCAGAAACTTAGGTGTTAGCATGTCTGATGCCGACTGCTTTCTTATGATCACGCAGGATGCGGTTCCCAGAGATTATCTGCTTATTTCCAACCTAATTAAGGCACTGGAGGATCCGCAGGTTGCGGCGGCATATGGAAGACAGTATCCCAAAAGTGATTGTAATCTCGCAGAACGTTATTCCAGAAAGTTTAATTATCCTACAGAGGCAATGCGCAAAACTATCAAGGACCTTCCGAGGCTTGGCATAAAGACATTTTTCTGCTCTAATGTTTGCGCAATGTATAGAAGAGATGTGTTTAATAAAGTAGGTGGATTTTTGCACAAAGCTATTTTCAATGAAGACATGGTTTATGCCGGGAATGCAATGTATCAGGGGTATGCCATATGCTATGTACCTGATGCAGGGGTAATTCATTCACATAATTATTCATGTGCGCAGCAATTCCACAGGAACTTTGACCTTGGAGTATCTCAAACTGATCATCCGGAAATCTTTTCAGGTATAAAATCAGAATCCGAAGGCAAGAGAATGGTAAGAGATACAATCAGGCACTTCAGGCACATTGGTAAATTTTACCTTGTTCCGCATTATGTGATAATGTGCGGATTCAGATTTGTTGGTTACAGAATGGGAAGGCATTATAAAAAACTGCCCAAAGGTCTTGTCAGAGCATGTTCCATGAACAAGAGTTACTGGGATAAGTAAGAGTCGTTTAGGGGGGAGTATATATGGAATCCAGATTCTCGGATGGAGATATAAAAAGCTGGGAGGAAGTAAGTCTTTTGTATAATTCTGCACTTAAGCAGATAAATACAAAAATAGAGATTTTGAATGATGAGTTTCAGGAGGTACACAGATACAATCCTATTGAACATATAAAGTCCAGGATAAAGACTCCTGAGAGCATTGTTAAGAAGCTAAGACGTCATGGCTACGAGTCTACACTTGAGAACATGATGAAATATATTAACGATATAGCCGGGATAAGAATAATCTGTTCTTTTACTTCTGATATTTATCGTATAGCTGACATGATCAGTAATCAGCAGGACATTAAGGTGCTTACGATCAAGGATTACATTATGAATCCTAAGACAAGCGGATACAGAAGCTATCATATGATAGTTGCGGTTCCTGTTTATTTGTCTGACCATAAGGCAGAAGTAAAAGTAGAGGTTCAGATACGTACTGTTGCGATGGATTTTTGGGCAAGCCTTGAGCACAAGATACAATACAAATTTGAAACAAAAGCGCCTGCAAATATCAAGGCGCAGTTATTTGAGTGTGCAAAAATGGTTGCTGAGCTTGATGACAGGATGTTGTCTTTGAATGAAGAAATCCAGGCAATAACACTGCAGAATGAGTGATCTGCTGCATGTTTAAGCCATTAATGAGGAGTGCCCAGGCACCTCTCGGCACCCGGGCTATTATGAAAAAATTTATCTATCTTTCGGAGCTACTTTAGAGCTTCGCCAATGAACCTTGTTTTCCTTTGGTTCTGTATAATTATAACAATCAAATATTAACAAAATATGAACAAAATTTAAACTAGACGTTAATATAGACAAAAGAGCATTGGAAATTAAACCATTATTGTGCGAAATGCATAAATAATGTAATCTTAATAAAAGAGTTACATAGGAAAAGATAAAAATGAAGTATAAATATATGTATTGACGGGAGGGGATATGGATAATATAATGGGTAAACTTGCTGAAAAGATTAGTGCACAGGAAATAATAAAGGCCAATACGGCGGCTGAAGCAGCACACAGAGAACAGATTGAAAACCAGAACAGGCAATATGAGGAAGAAATTAATGTTCTTCGTCAAAATGCCCAAAAAATGGAAAGCCGCCTTGATGACATTGAAGATGTTTTGAAAGAATTAAAAACCGGCAAAACAGAAGCCGATGCCAATGTGCAGGAGCTTGACAATGCTATCAGGGAACTTAAGGACAATCTGAGTGATCGATTAAACAAGAGCGACGAAGCTACTCATGAAGTTGGTGTGCGTATTTACAGAAATGTTCAGGCTTCCGTGATAGACGAACAGAAAAAGCAACTCGATGAAATAAAAGAAGATTTAAGGAAGCAGATGGAATCTATAAGGGCTGAGTTTACTGTACTTGTAAGACAGCTGGATTCAATGCAGAGGGCAAACAGGGCAAAAAACAGGGGCATAATGCCTTTGACTGTAATTATACTTCTTGCAACCATAGCCAATCTGGCTCTGCTTATCCTGAGAATTATGGGCTTGGTTTAAAAAATGAGATTGTTACGTCATAAGAAAAATCGAATCGGAATATTGCAAGGTACTGCACTTGCTGCATGTACATGGATTGTTTTTATTTTACCGGTATTTTCACCTATAGAGAATTCGGGAGACAATATTTTTACAGTTTCATTGGATGGTGTTGAGGTAGGTACACTTTCTTCAAGGCAGGCTGCTGAGAAATGCCTTAGAGAGGCCAGAAGGCAACTCGCAACTGAAAATGATGAACTTGTACTTGCTAATGCGGATTTATCGTTGGAAGGCAAGGAAGTTCTTTTTGGTGAGGTTGACTCAAAAAAAGCAGTAAAAGCCAGAATGCTCGATGTGCTGAGGCAAAATATTTCATCAACACTTGAGAGATCCTATACTGTAAAAATCAATAAATATTCGGTTAATTTGGCAAGTAAAGATGACGTATTTACACTTCTTGGAGAGGCTCTAGGTAAATATGATACTGAAGGAGTATATAAAGTAGATCTTGTGACAGATCCCACAAGAGAAGTAAATGTACTCACTTCGCAGGTAGTATCGGTTGAGGAGGCCAGAAAGGAAGAGCAGGAGATAAAGCTCCCGGAGGCCGGTATTGATATGGCTATTTCCGAGGTGTTTAAAAAGATTAAACCGCTTATCGAAGAGAAAAGCTTTGATGATTATAAACTAGGACTGGAGTCGATAGATTTCGGCGATAAGGTGGAGGTTGTTGAAAGCTATCTGCCATCATCAGAGATTACAGATATTCAGACTGCAATAGATGAGGTTACAAAGGATCAGGAGACCAACCAGATTTATGAGATAAAAGCAGGCGATACTCTCGGAACTATTGCTGAGGATTTCGGTATTCCCATGAATGAGCTGATTGCCATTAATGAAACTATTGAAAATGAGAATTCCACGATCCGTACCGGTGATGAAATCATAGTAACGGTTCCTGAGCCGGAGCTTTCTGTTGTTTATACAAAGCAGCAGTATTATGAAGAGGACTACGAGGCAGATGTTATATACAGGGATAATGATTCCTGGTATACCACTCGAACGGAGGTTGTTCAGGAACCTTCGGACGGACACAGAAAAGTTGTAGCAAAGGTCTCCTATGTGAATAACAGTGAAGTAGGGCGAGACATTCAAAAAGAGGAAGTTACCTATGAGGCTGTTCCGAAAATTGTGGAAAGAGGAACAATAGTACCGCCTACATATATTAAGCCTATTTCAGGTGGCAGACTGTCTTCAGGATTTGGAAGACGAAGTGCACCGACGAAGGGCGCAAGCTCCTATCACAAGGGAATTGACTGGGCTACTCCTGTAGGTACTGCAGTTATGGCATCCAATGCCGGTGTAGTTACAAGAGCAGGCTGGGGTAGAGGATATGGATATGTTATTTATATAAGCCATTCTGACGGCAGAGAGACAAGATACGGACATTTGTCAAAGATACTTGTTAAGCCCGGACAATCGGTTTCACAGGGGCAAAAAATAGCACTTAGCGGAAATACGGGTGTAAGTACCGGAGCGCATATTCACTTTGAAATACTGATAAACGGATCTCAGGTAAATCCGCTTAACTACCTTGATTAAAGCTGTTCATTTTACAAACGTGTTAATTTGTGGTATAACATTACCCGTTAAAGTGTTTAGGGGAGAAAGTTAATCAACTAGAGATTCACGAAAGTGTGAATAAATAGGATATTATGGAAAAATATGTGATTAAAGGTGGTTCGCCACTTGTAGGAGAAGTCGAAATCGGAGGAGCTAAAAATGCTGCACTTGCAATTCTGGCAGCTGCTTCAATGACTGATGAGACTGTATATATTGATAATATGCCGGATGAAGCTGACACTAATGTTATGCTTCAGGCTATGGAGAGCATTGGCGTGCTGATCAACAGAACAGGACGTCACTCAGTTACAATTAATGCCTCTCAGGTTAAGTCATTTAAAATTGAAAATGAATTTATCAAGAAGATAAGAGCATCATACTATATGCTTGGTGCGTTCCTTGGAAAGTATAAAAATGCAGAGGTTGTGCTTCCCGGAGGATGTAACATAGGTCTTAGACCTATCGATCAGCATATAAAGGGATTCACTGCTCTAGGAGCTAATGTTATGATTGAGCATGGTATAATCAGTGCCCGTGCGGACAAGCTTATTGCCAATCATATTTACCTTGATATTGCAAGTGTTGGCGCTACGATCAATATTATGATGGCAGCTTCCATGGCTGAAGGTAAGACTATCGTTGAGAATGCGGCAAAGGAACCTCATGTAGTTGACGTTGCAAACTTCCTGAATAGTATGGGAGCTGATATCAAGGGCGCAGGAACTGATATTATCCGTATTAGAGGTGTGGAGAAACTTCACGGTACTGAGTACACCATAATTCCGGATCAGATTGAGGCCGGAACATTTATGATGGCTGCTGCAGCGACGAAAGGTGATGTCACGATCAAGAATGTTATTCCCAAGCATTTGGAGTCCATAAGTGCCAAGCTTATTGAGATGGGATGCCAGGTACTTGAATCCGATGATGCAGTCAGAGTTGTCGCTACAAAGCGTATGAAGAATGTACACGTTAAGACACTACCGTATCCCGGATATCCTACTGATATGCAGCCGCAGATAACAGTTGTTCTTGGCCTTGCTAGTGGAATAAGTCTTGTTACCGAATCATTGTTTGAGAATCGTTTCAAATATGTTGATGAACTTACCAGAATGGGAGCAAGTATCAAGGTTGAAGGCAGTACCGCCATTATTGAAGGTGTTGATCAGTATACCGGAGCTGAGGTTGCTGCACCGGACCTTCGTGCAGGAGCGGCTCTTGTCATAGCGGGACTTACTGCAGATGGTTTCACGACCGTAGAGGATATAAAATATATTGAACGTGGATATGAGGACTTCGATGTTAAACTTCGTGAACTCGGAGCTCAGATTGAGAAGATTGATTCAGACAGAGACTTACAGAAATTTAAACTTAAATTTGCCTGAAGTCATCATTGAATTATTATAGATTAGCAATTAATAGATATTAAAAACGTCGCATTCTGAATGCGACGTTTTTTGTTTAGATAAACTATAATATTTCCTCAATAAATAATTCAGGATGTTGAGTGAGGTCCAGATAATCATTGTCAATTTTAATTGTGGGTTTACTAAGATGCGCTCTGTTGATAAAAATTATCTCACCCTCGCGGCCGTCATTCAACCTTACTCTGTTTAGAAGATATGTGTTAACGATGTTTTGCAGAAAGGTCATAATGGCGTTGGTATCATATTTTTGAAGCCCTTCGGACTCGAATATTTCGATAGCTATAAAAGGACAAAGAGGATCTCTGTATACACGTGCAGAAGTCATCGCGTCATAAACATCTGCAATGGACACACATTTGGCGAAAAAATCAATCTGAGGTCCTTTTAAATGGCAGGGATAGCCTGAACCATCGCAGCGCTCATGATGCATAAGCGCTGCATTTTTTACGTGGTCACTAAGATCGAGGTCTGTAAGAATCAGATAACCTTGAGCAGGGTGTGTCTGTACTACAGAATATTCATCATTGGTAAGTATAGAAGGTTTTGTTATTATTTCATTTGGAATCAGAAGTTTGCCTATATCATGAAGTAATCCGGCCTCTGTAAGGGTTAGGATATCCTCTTCGCTCATTTTTAGCCATTGACCGAGGATATTGCAGATCATGGCAACACTAATACAATGTACATAAGTAGCATCATCATAGCTTCGAAGGCTATGAAGCATATCCAAAAGATTAGAGGAACTGCTTCCTTTACGTAAAAGACCATATATGGGCGAAATTATGGCATCAATGTCAAAGTGCTCTTTGTCATTGATAAGTTCTTCAATTCCGGCCTTGAATTTTGTTGCACAGTTTTCAAAATCTTTTTTGAATTCAATGAATTCTGCGGTTTGTCTCAGGCTTGCAGCATATGATCTGTTGTTGTTATCTTGCGGTGTAAGCAGGTCTTCGGATGGATCTTCCACAAGAACATTCAGAACAGAATAGAAAGACAGCTTAGTGATGGTCTGATTATCAAGAACACATCCTTTTGGTAATATCAGCTGGTTGTTATCATGAGCATACACGTTATCCGACAAAACCATGCCGGGAACCAATTTTTTTGTAATCAACCTTTTCATAAAGAAGGCGCCTCATTGACAGTTATTAGTGACCAAAGATATAGATTAATCTTAGAAGTCACATGTATAAAAGTCAATAAAGACGCCATTTTTATGCTATAAAAAAACGATAAAGAATATATAAATTGAAATGCTTATGCTTCAGATTCTGCTTCTCTTTTTCTGTCGGGAACCAAGGAGGTATTTTTTAAAACCGGACTGAGCTTTTTGTAAAC
The DNA here is from genome assembly GCF_000703165.1 of Butyrivibrio sp. AE3004. Classification (NCBI taxonomy): domain Bacteria; kingdom Bacillati; phylum Bacillota; class Clostridia; order Lachnospirales; family Lachnospiraceae; genus Butyrivibrio; species Butyrivibrio sp. AE3004. Next base: position 2,825,121 of record NZ_JNLQ01000002.1, on the reverse strand, counting down.
GAGTACTGTTATTCCACTGAGAACACCACCTTTTAAAAGATTTATAGGAGCTACAGCAAAAAGCACAAATGTAAACATATTGTTGATTGCGGGATTTATAGCTGTTCCCATACCTATAAGAGCATCAAGTGGCATACCGTAAAGCTTTGCAAAGGCCGGAAGCAGATAGAAGGCATTCAGTGAACTTCCAACAATGGTGATTATCATAGTAGCTGCCAGACATGATATAAATGCAGTCTGACGATTTTTCCTGAAAATGTAAATGATGGAAGCCGGGAGAACATAGCTGCATCCCACTATGAAGTTTGCAAGTTCTCCGATAAAAGCTGTCTGAGTACCGTTTATAATTAGATTGAGCAGAATTTTTATGAATTCTATCATAACACCGGTCATGGGACCGAAAGCAAAGCCTCCGATTACTGCAGGAAGATCGGAAAGGTCAAGCTTGTAAAAACTTGGTGCAAAAGGCATCGGAATTTCAAAAAGCATAAGTATTGCGGATATAGCTGAGAAAATACCGATTATTACGATTTTTCTTGTGTTCATGCCGGGATTTTCAGTGCCTGACTTTTTTGCTACATAATTTTCAGCCAGCCTGGCTGCGATAAATGTTACTGCAATGAGTAAAACAAAAATCACAACAATAAGTGAGTTCTCTGCGATTGATGCTATTAAGTTGTTTTTCATGGTGTTTAATTCCTCCTGATTATTGTCGGGGAGGAGAATGATCAGACTACGAACGCTCTACCTTAGAAAACAAAAACGAATCAACAAGAATGCTGATTCGGGACAAAAATAAAACGTCATCTTCTATCATCCAGACTATACTGTCGGTTTTGGAATTTCACCAAATCGGCCGCAAGAGCGGTTCGCGGACTTCTGAAATACAGTCACCGCCGGTAGGGAATTACACCCTGCCCCGAAGATTATTTTTCTAGATTTATTATATAGCAGTAATAATCTTCGTCAATACCTTTTATAGAGCGACTTGCTTTTTTTTTACTGCTGGAATATTCTGATAATATGAATACAATATTAGAAACATACTCAGCGGAGGAAACCTTCGCATTTGGAAAACGAATAGGCGAAACAGCTGCGCCCGGATCGGTATATACACTGATCGGGGATCTTGGAGTTGGTAAGACTGTCCTGACTCAGGGAGTTGCAGCAGGATTGGGAATTGAAGGCCCTGTTAACAGTCCTACATTTACAATACTTCAGGTTTATGATGAGGGTAGAATCCCGTTCTATCATTTTGATGTCTACAGAATCGGAGATGTCAGTGAGATGGATGAGATAGGATACGAGGATTATTTTTACGGACAGGGATTGTGCTTCATAGAGTGGGCAAATCTTATTGAAGAAATATTACCTGAAAAATACATGGAAATACGTATTGAAAAGGACCTTAAGAAAGGAACAGACTATCGTCGAATTACCCTTAGCACGATAGATAAGAGATAAAATATGAAAATACTTGCGCTAGATACATCAGGGCTTGTGTGCAGCGTTGCAGTCATGGAGGATGACAGACTACTCTCTGAATTCTCAATTCAACATAAGATAACCCATTCAGAATTGCTTCTTCCTATGATGGAGGAAATAAAAAAAAGAATTTCACTTGATCTTAAAACAATAGATGCGGTGGCAGTTTCGGCAGGTCCCGGCTCATTTACGGGACTAAGAATAGGATCAGCTACTGCCAAGGGACTTTGTCTTGCTATGGACAAACCTCTTATTGCCGTGCCTACACTTGATGCAATGGCATATCAGTTTTACGGAAGTGAATACGTGATTTGTCCGATGATGGATGCCAGAAGAAATCAGGTATACACCGGAATTTATTCATTTGTTCCCGAAAAGGAAAATGAAAAGTACAAAGAAACTTATTTTTCAATGAAAATAATAAAAAGCCAGGAAGCTGTTTCTGTGCAGGAAATAGCTGCAGAGCTGAACATGCTCGGAAAGACCGTTATTCTTCTTGGGGATGGAATACCTGTGTACAGGGATCAGCTTGAAGAACTTCTGGAAGTGAACTACATTCTTGCACCTGCACACATGAACAGACAAAGAGCATCTGCCATATCTTCGCTGGCACAGGTTTACATGCGCGAAGGAAAGATTACTGATGCAGACAGCTTTGCACCGGAGTATTTGAGAGCATCACAGGCAGAGCGCGAGGCGACTGAGAAAAAAACAGAAGGTGGAAAAACCGATACAGCCAAGTCTGCAGACAGAAAAAAGAAGGGTGCCGGCGAATCTATTTATATAAGAGATTTAAAGGCAGAAGACATTACAGCGGCAGCAGAGCTTGAAAAGGATAATCTCGGTAAAGAGGCCTGGTCCGAAAAACAGTTACTTGAAGCAAGCACAAGAGATGATACAGTATATATTGTTGCCGAGAAGGCAGGGAATGTTGTAGGATTGTGCGGGGTTCGTAACATTTCCGGTGAGGGAGAGATAACGAATGTCTCAGTTTCAAAAGAGTGCAGAGGAAAAGGCATCGCCTTTTTAATGCTTGATAAGCTCCTGCTTCGTGGGAAGGCTATCGGATGTGAGGCATTTACACTCGAAGTCAGAGCCGAAAATGCTCCTGCAATAGGACTATATGAAAAACTGGGATTTGTAAATGAAGGGGTAAGACCCGGCTTTTACGATGAACCCAAGGATGATGCAATAATATACTGGAAGAGAAATAAAACGAATGATTGATATTTGTCTACTTGGAACAGGCGGAATGATGCCTCTGCCAAACAGATACCTTACTGCACTTATGGTGCGATATAACGGAAAAAGCATACTTGTTGATTGCGGTGAAGGAACACAGATAGCACTAAAAAAGAGCGGATGGAGTCCTAAACCGATAGATATGATATGCTTTACCCATTATCATGCCGATCACATCTCGGGATTGCCTGGGATGCTTCTTACAATGGGAAATGCGGAAAGAACGGAGCCCCTCCTGGTAGTTGGCCCCAAAGGTCTGGAGCGTGTAGTTAAGGCATTAAGGACCATTGCTCCGGAATTGCCGTTTAAGATTGAGTATCATGAAATTACCGAAGAGAGTGATGAACTGACACTTCCGGATATGCCGGAATTCAGAATCAATGCATTTAAGGTAAACCATAATATAACCTGTTACGGATATTCAATGCATTTAGACAGAACCGGCAAGTTTAACGTTGAAGCTGCCAGGGCTAACGGGATTGAGCAAAAGTACTGGAATCCTTTGCAAAAAGGAGAAACCATTCACACTGAGGATGGAAGAACATTTACTCCGGATATGGTTCTTGGGGAAGCACGAAAAGGTATTCATATTACATATGTCACGGATTCAAGACCTACAGAGAGCATAGTTCAATATGCCGAAAAGTCAGATCTTTTCATATGCGAAGGTATGTATGGAGAACCGGAAAAGCTTCAAAAGGCAAAAGAGAACAGACATATGACAATATATGAAGCAGCGGAACTGGCAAAAAGAGCAGATGTAAAAGAAATGTGGCTCACACATTACAGTCCGTCATTGGTTAATCCCAAAGAATACCTGCCAAAGGCGAAAGAAATATTTAATAAAACAATTGCAGCAAAGGACGGCAGAACTGTTACATTAAGATTCGAGGAAGACACAAAATAGGCCATCTGACATCATTTTGTCAGATATAAACAATTGTTTATACAGGAGGAACTATGGACGAGTCTACGAGAAATAGTGTTGTTAAAGCAATAGTGCTGATGATTTTGGCAGCAATTGTCGGCGTGGCGATTTTTGTGGTGATAACAAGAAACTCATCGAAAACAAATGATACGACCGAAGAAATTGAATTAACCGAGGTACAGAAGATCACCACTATAGATTTGTCCAAGAGCTATCCCAAGACTCCGCCTACTGTAGTTGATCTCTACGCGCGTATAATGAAAGTATTGTATAAACAGACATATACCGATGAAGAGTTTGATAAGATGGCTGCAGTCCTTGCGGGAATATTTGATGAGCAGTTTCTTGTTGCGCAGAGTAATTGGCCTTCAGGGCTTAAAAACGAAGTCGACCAGAAGAAAAAAGGCGATTATTCTATTACAAAATATGAGGTGCTTACCTCGGACCTTCAGGAAAAGAGAGATAATGGAGAGGAAATAGCAAATGTTCTGGCAAAGATCAATCTGCGACACGGAACATCAACCACTCCATACAACTATTTATTCGTCCTGCGCAAAGATTCAGAGGGACTCTGGAAAATTATGGGCTGGACAGTTTCGGAAATAACGGATGAAGAGCAGTAAAATTATGGATAATAACAATGTGGAAAAAATAGAGCGCCGTACCGAAGAGGACGGCGTAATATTTATGTCAATAAAAAATGAAGACAGTAATCATGAAAAAAATGAAAAAGATATAACCATTCTTGCCATTGAAAGCAGCTGTGATGAAACTGCAGCTGCAGTTGTAAGAAATGGAAGAGAGGTGCTTTCGAACGTAATATCATCGCAGATAGCCTTACATACTATCTATGGAGGAGTCGTTCCTGAGATAGCATCCAGAAAACATGTAGAAAAGATCAATGGTTGCGTAAGAGCTGCATTAAAAGATGCCAATATGAAGCTGGAGGACATAGATGCGATTGCGGTGACTTATGGTCCTGGATTGGTAGGAGCTCTTCTGGTAGGTGTTTCGGAAGCGAAAGCTCTTAGCTTTGTCACGGGAAAGCCTCTCGTAGGTGTTCACCATATTGAAGGCCATATATGTGCAAACTATATTGAAGATAAGGAATTACAGCCTCCTTTTATGTGCCTTGTGGCATCCGGAGGACATTCACACCTGGTTTATGTAAAAGATTACGGTGAATATGACATCATAGGCCAGACCAGAGATGATGCAGCAGGAGAAGCATTTGACAAAGTTGCAAGAGCAATCGGGCTTGGATATCCCGGAGGACCTAAGGTTGATGCAGCAGCGAAACTTGGAAATCCCGAAGCCATCAGCTTCCCCAGAGCGAAGACTACTGAAAAATCATATGACTTCAGCTTTAGTGGTTTAAAATCAGCCGTGTTGAATTATCTTAATCAGGCCGAAATGAAAGGCGAAGAAGTAAATAAAAATGATGTTGCGGCATCTTTTCAGAAAGCAGTTGTCGATGTACTCACAGAACATACGATGGAAGCCGCAAAAGAATATGGCTGCGACAAAATAGCCATAGCAGGTGGAGTTGCTTCCAACTCGGCACTGAGAGAGCGCCTTGAAAATGAATGTCAAAGCAGAGGATATACCTTTTTTAGACCGTCACCGGTCCTTTGCACGGATAATGCGGCAATGATCGGCTCAGCCGGGTACTACGAATATCTTAAAGGAGCCAGAAGCGGTATGGATTTAAATGCAGTACCCAATTTACCGCTTGGAAACAGAGAAAGAAGATATCATGGCAGATCTTAAAATGAAAACAACTGCAATTGTACTTGCTGCCGGAAGCGGCAGCAGAATGAAAAGCAATGTAAAAAAACAATACATGGAGCTTGAAGGAAAACCGCTCATTTTATATGCGCTTGAAGCATTTGAAAAAAGCTTTATAGATGAGATAATTCTTGTTTTACCGGAAAAAGATATTGAATACGTATCGCGGGAAATCATCGAGCCGCAGAGCTTCAAAAAAATCAAAGCTGTAGTAGCGGGAGGAAATACACGCTATCACAGTGTAAGACTCGGGCTTGAAGCATGTTCTTTAAATACGGAAGCGGTTTTTATTCATGACGGGGCACGTCCCTTCGTTGATAGTGACATACTTGAGCGTGCATTATCGGCTGTAAAAACATATGGTGCCTGTGTGGTCGGCATGCCCGTAAAGGATACGATTAAGCTTGCCGATAAGGATGGCTTTGCAGAGAAGACACCTGATCGGGATCTGACATGGCTTATACAGACGCCACAGGTTTTTTTATACCCTGAAATATTGGAATTGTATGAAGAGCTTGCAAAACGTGAAAATGAATTGCTGGCTGCAAATATTAATATAACTGATGACGCCATGGTTATGGAAACATTGGGAAACCGCAGAGTTAAGCTTGTTGAAGGCTCTTATGATAATATTAAAATCACCACTCCGGATGATATAAATCTGGCTGAATCTATCTTAAAAAGAAAAAAATAAAAAAATTTTAAAAATAATGTTGACAATACATATGCATATGTATATAATAAATTTCGCTGCTGAGGTGTGCGAAACACTTCGAGCGAAAAGCAAATAAATAAATAAATGGAGCGATATCGAAGCGGTCATAACGAGGCGGTCTTGAAAACCGTTTGGCGGCAACGCCACGAGGGTTCGAATCCCTCTCGCTCCGCTAAAATTTAAGAGTGAAGAGATAAGGTCAACACTTTTGCAGAAGTACTCAAGAGGTTGAAGAGACACCCCTGGAAAGGGTGCAGGTCGTTAATAGCGGCGCGAGGGTTCAAATCCCTCCTTCTGCGTTCCTCATCGGTTATACAGATGAGATGCACATTGACAATGAAATAGTAATGCAACCCTGAAAATTCCAAAAAGAATATTCAGAGAACAAAACAAACCTAACAAGGTAAAAACGGACAGAACAAAAGCCAAGCTTAAGTTCTGGTCAGACGAACGAGATCAGGAGAGATCCTGATAGAACATTTAAACGTGAGAGTTCGATCCTGGCTCAGGATGAACGCTGGCGGCGTGCCTAACACATGCAAGTCGAACGGAGAATATACGCTTCCGAGACTTCGGTCAAAGATTGTATATCCTTAGTGGCGGACGGGTGAGTAACGCGTGGGCAACCTGCCTCGTACCGGGGGATAACAGTTGGAAACGACTGTTAATACCGCATAAGCGCACGGTGTCGCATGACACAGTGTGAAAAACTCCGGTGGTACGAGATGGGCCCGCGTCAGATTAGCCAGTTGGTGGGGTAACGGCCTACCAAAGCAACGATCTGTAGCCGGACTGAGAGGTCGGACGGCCACATTGGGACTGAGACACGGCCCAAACTCCTACGGGAGGCAGCAGTGGGGGATATTGCACAATGGGCGAAAGCCTGATGCAGCGACGCCGCGTGAGTGAAGAAGTATTTCGGTATGTAAAGCTCTATCAGCAGGGAAGAAAGACCCTTCGGGGAGATGACGGTACCTGACTAAGAAGCCCCGGCTAACTACGTGCCAGCAGCCGCGGTAATACGTAGGGGGCAAGCGTTATCCGGATTTACTGGGTGTAAAGGGAGCGCAGACGGTGATGCAAGTCTGAAGTGAAACCCCACGGCTCAACCGTGGGCTTGCTTTGGAAACTGTATAACTAGAGTACTGGAGAGGTAAGCGGAATTCCTAGTGTAGCGGTGAAATGCGTAGATATTAGGAGGAACATCGGTGGCGAAGGCGGCTTACTGGACAGCAACTGACGTTGAGGCTCGAAGGCGTGGGGAGCAAACAGGATTAGATACCCTGGTAGTCCACGCGGTAAACGATGAATACTAGGTGTTGGGGGACGAAGTCCTTCAGTGCCGACGCAAACGCATTAAGTATTCCACCTGGGGAGTACGTTCGCAAGAATGAAACTCAAAGGAATTGACGGGGACCCGCACAAGCGGTGGAGCATGTGGTTTAATTCGAAGCAACGCGAAGAACCTTACCAGATCTTGAGATCCTGCTGAATACAGAGTAATGTCTGTAGGCCTTCGGGACAGTAGAGACAGGTGGTGCATGGTTGTCGTCAGCTCGTGTCGTGAGATGTTGGGTTAAGTCCCGCAACGAGCGCAACCCTTGTCCATAGTAGCCAGCAGTAAGATGGGAACTCTATGGAGACTGCCAGGGATAACCTGGAGGAAGGTGGGGATGACGTCAAATCATCATGCCCCTTATGATCTGGGCGACACACGTGCTACAATGTCGTAACAAAGAGAAGCGAACCCGCGAGGGGGAGCAAATCCCAAAAATAACGACCCAGTTCGGACTGTAGGCTGCAACCCGCCTGCACGAAGCTGGAATCGCTAGTAATCGCAGATCAGCATGCTGCGGTGAATACGTTCCCGGGTCTTGTACACACCGCCCGTCACACCATGGGAGTCGGAAATGCCCGAAGCCGGTGACCTAACCGCAAGGAAGGAGCCGTCGAAGGCAGGTCGGATGACTGGGGTGAAGTCGTAACAAGGTAGCCGTAGGAGAACCTGCGGCTGGATCACCTCCTTTCTAAGGAAGAGGAAGAAGTAGGGAGTTGCATTACTGTTTTGTTGCCGGTGGCAACAGAAAAATTCCGGTGGCGATGCGAAAAGGGGAAACACCCGTACCCATCCCGAACACGACGGTTAAGACCTTATCGGCCGAAAGTACTATGCTGGAGACGGCATGGGAGGATAGGTGGCTGCCGGATTTAAAAAAGAAAAAGGGCTTATAGCTCAGCCGGTTAGAGCGCACGCCTGATAAGCGTGAGGTCGGTGGTTCGAGTCCACTTAAGCCCATTACCTAATAAAATAGGTAGACTGGGGGTGTAGCTCAGTTGGGAGAGCACCTGCCTTGCAAGCAGGGGGTCATGAGTTCGAATCTCACCATCTCCACTCAGTCTGAAAAGACTGATAACCGTACCTTGAAAACCGAATACTGAAGAAAACATTTTAATCAGAGAATCCGATTAAAAGACATCGAACGGATCTGCGATCATATGATCAGGATCCGAGATCCAGAAAAAACAATGTAGCAATACATAAACGAGCATATATCGATAACGCTATATCAGATATATGCGGGAACGTGGTTATTAAATGGACCAAAAGTTCTATATAGCTGGTCAAGCTATGTAGGGCGCAGGGCGGATGCCTTGGCACTAAGAGCCGAAGAAAGACGTGATAAGCTGCGAAAAGCTGCGGGGAGTGGCAAATACACTGAGAGCCGCAGATATCTGAATGGGGCAACCCGGCAGGAAGAACTCCTGTCACTGCATGCTGAATACATAGGCATGTGGAGGGAACCCGGTGAACTGAAACATCTAAGTAGCCGGAGGAAGAGAAAACAACCGTGATTCCGTAAGTAGCGGCGAGCGAACGCGGAAGAGCCCAAACCGGGTGCTTGCACCCGGGGTTCGGACTGAATGATCGATGGAGGACGATAGCAGAAAGGTCCTGGAAAGACCTGCCAGAGAGGGTGAGAGCCCCGTAAGCGAAATTGTCCGAAGCGAGTCAGTATCCAGAGTAGGACGAGACACGTGGAACCTTGTCTGAAAGAGCGGGGACCACCCCGTAAGGCTAAATACTCCTTAGTGACCGATAGCGCATAGTACCGTGAGGGAAAGGTGAAAAGGACCCCGGGAGGGGAGTGAAAGAGAACCTGAAACCCTGTGCCTGCAAACTGCGAAAGCTCCTTATGAGAGTGATCGCGTACTTTTTGTAGAACGGTCCGGCGAGTTATGTTATGCGGCGAGGTTAAGGGCCATAGGTCCGGAGCCGGAGGGAAACCGAGTGTGAAGAGTGCGAGAGTCACATAACATAGACCCGAAACCGGGTGATCTATCCATGTGCAGGATGAAGCGGCCGTAAAAGGCTGTGGAGGTCCGAACTCACATCCGTTGAAAAGGGTGGAGATGACGTGTGGATAGGGGAGAAATTCCAATCGAACCCGGAGATAGCTGGTTCTCCCCGAAATAGCTTTAGGGCTAGCCCTGTAGCATGCCATTTGGAGGTAGAGCACTGAATATCCGCGGGGGCTTCACCGCTTACCAAAGATTATCAAACTCCGAATGCCAGTATGGCTGAGCGCAGGAGTCAGACTGTACGAGATAAGTTGGACAGTCAAAAGGGAAAGAGCCCAGATCCACGGCTAAGGTCCCAAAGTGCGTGTTAAGTGGAAAAGGATGTGGGATTTCACAGACAGCTAGGATGTTGGCTCAGAAGCAGCCACACATTCAAAGAGTGCGTAATAGCTCACTAGCCGAGAGGTCCTGCGCCGAAAATTACCGGGGCTGAAACACGACACCGAAGCCTGGGGATTGCAAGTATCTACGGGTACTTGTGATCGGTAGGGGAGCATTCACAGCAGCGTCGAAGTCGTACCGTAAGGAGCGATGGAGCGCTGTGAAGAGAGAATGCCGGAATGAGTAGCGAGATGGAGGTGAGAATCCTCCAGGCCGAATATCCAAGGATTCCAGGGTAAAGCTGATCTGCCCTGGGGAAGTCGGGACCTAAGGCGAGGCCAGACGGCGTAGTCGATGGACAGCAGGTTGATATTCCTGCACCTGATGATATCAGAACTGTGGGGACGCAGGACGAAAGTGTGAGCCGGGAAAGGAAAGACCGGTCCCGCAAGGGGGAACGAAGTAAGAGTAGTGAAGCACATGGACGTACTGCCAAGAAAAGCCACTATTGCGTATCATCAGCCCGTACCGTAAACCGACACAGGTGGATGAGGAGAGGATCCTAAGGCCGGCGGGAGAAGCATTGTTAAGGAACTCGGCAAAATGTCCCCGTAACTTCGGGATAAGGGGAGCCTGCGAGAGCAGGCCGCAGAGAAGAGGCTCAAGCAACTGTTTAGCAAAAACACAGGTCTATGCGAAACCGAAAGGTGAGGTATATGGGCTGACGCCTGCCCGGTGCTGGAAGGTTAAGAGGAGAGGTCAGGGCAACCGAAGCTTTGAATTTAAGCCCCAGTAAACGGCGGCCGTAACTATAACGGTCCTAAGGTAGCGAAATTCCTTGTCGGGTAAGTTCCGACCCGCACGAAAGGCGTAATGATTTGAGCACTGTCTCGGCAATGCACCCGGTGAAATTGAAGTACCAGTGAAGATGCTGGTTACCCGCGCCAGGACGGAAAGACCCCATGGAGCTTTACTCCAGGTTGATACTGGGATTCGGTACTGTATGTACAGGATAGGTGGGAGACTGTGAAGTGATGACGTCAGTTGTCATGGAGTCGCTGTTGGGATACCACCCTTATAGTACTGGGTTTCTAACCAAGGACCGTGAAACCGGTCCGGGGACAATGTCTGCCGGGGAGTTTGACTGGGGCGGTCGCCTCCGAAAGGGTATCGGAGGCGCTCAAAGGTTCCTTCAGAATGGACGGAAACCATTCGCAGAGTGCAAAGGCAGAAGGGAGCCTGACTGTGACACCGACGGGTGGAACAGATACGAAAGTAGGACTTAGTGATCCGGTGGCATGAAAGTGGGATTGCCATCGCTCAACGGATAAAAGCTACCCTGGGGATAACAGGCTTATCACTCCCAAGAGTTCACATCGACGGAGTGGTTTGGCACCTCGATGTCGGCTCATCGCATCCTGGGGCTGTAGCAGGTCCCAAGGGTTGGGCTGTTCGCCCATTAAAGCGGTACGCGAGCTGGGTTCAGAACGTCGTGAGACAGTTCGGTCCCTATCCGGCGCGGGCGTAGGATATCTGAGAGGAGCTGTCCTTAGTACGAGAGGACCGGGATGGACGGACCGCTGGTGTATCAGCTGCATCGCCAGATGCATAAGGCTGGGTAGCCAAGTCCGGAAGGGATAAACGCTGAAGGCATCTAAGCGTGAAGCCCCCCTCAAGATGAGATATCCCTGCATTTTGCAGTAAGACCCCTTAGAGACTATGAGGTAGATAGGCACAAGGTGTAAGCACGGTAACGTGTTCAGCTGATGTGTACTAATAGGTCGAGGGCTTGTCCTAAAAAGAATATAGAACAATAACGGATTGAAGATGAAGTATTCAGTGTTCGGTTTTGAAGGTACGGTATAATCCTCAATAGCTCAGTCGGTAGAGCATTCGGCTGTTAACCGAAGTGTCGTAGGTTCGAGTCCTACTTGGGGAGCTGGTTGTACGGAGACCTACAATCGAAATCCCTGCGAGGCAGGAAAAATACATGGCTCCGTGGTCAAGTGGTTAAGACATCGCCCTTTCACGGCGGTAACACGAGTTCGAGCCTCGTCGGAGTCACTAAATTTAAGGAGCTTTAGCTCAGTTGGTTAGAGCAACCGGCTCATAACCGGTCGGTCCTGGGTTCGAGTCCCCGAAGCTCCACTAAGAAGTCGCTTTAAAAGCGGCTTTTTGTCAATAATCGCCGGCGTGGCGGAACTGGCAGACGCCCGGGACTTAAAATCCCGTGGGTAGCGATACCCGTACCGGTTCGATCCCGGTCGCCGGCAGTAAGAGAGAAGCAGTGATGCTTCTCTTTTTTGTGCTCATTTTTGAAAAGAGTATCTGTCATCTGATTTTGGTTGAGAGTTGGATGGTGCAGGATTATAATGAAAATAAAGTTAAATTTTTGAAATGTTATTGTGAATTCAGATTAATAAAGGCAGGTATGAAGATATGGAGAGTCGGAACAGTTACCTGATCAACAGAAGTCTGAGAAAATTTCTTACCGCATCCATAGCTACAATGGCTGTCATGAATATTAATGGTGTGGTTGACAGTATCCTTATGGGACAACTGATTGGCCCGCAGGCTGTAGCTGCGATACAGAATGTAGTGCCGGTTTTGGGACTCATTTCCGCCATAACGTTTCTACTTTCTGCCGGGGCTGCGATCATAACGGCGAAAGCGCTGGGCAGCCAGGACTTCGATGAGGCGGGTAGCTCCATGACCGTTTCTATTTCCTCCTGCCTGGCTTTCGGTCTTATAATATCCCTTCTTTCCGGAGTGCTATCGCCTGGGATCAGTTCCCTGCTCTGCCAGGACATGACATTATACGATAATACTTACAAATATCTGTTTGCTATTATGGCAGGTTCTTTTTTGCTGTTTCTGTTTAACGGCATGTCAATACTAATTGAGACCATAGGTTATCCAAGACTTGTTTCTTTTGCCACTATTTCCACCGTAATCGGAAATTTAATCTGTGACATATTGTACGTAAAGGTTTTCTCACTGGATATTTCCGGAGCGGCTTTCGCAACTCTGACAGGTTCACTGATCGGAGTGGCAGTGCTGTTTGTTTTCCTTTTTCGGGAAAGAAAGGCTCTTGGAATAAGAGTGAATTTTGCGGGCTTTGCCGGCATGATGGGAAGAAATGTGGTGATGGGGATTCCTTCTTTTTTCGGAAATACTGCCCTCACATTGATGGTATTTATTTGTAATTATTTTGTTCAGTCTGTTCATGGGGCGGCTGGAGTTTTTGTCATGTCTATTGGCTATGCCATGATAACATTCGGACAGATGATATCAGGAGGAGTACAGGGAGCTTTTCTGGGGATAGGAGGCATGCTTGCAGCTCAAAGTGATTACGATGGTCTCCGGCGGCTGCTGAAAAGAGGCCTTGTCATATCCTGTGGATTTGCGACGCTGAGTGTCCTTGTCGTGTTATTCGTTTCAGGTGCTCTTGCTGCTCTTTTTGGGGCTACGGATCCCTCGGTGATCAGCCTGACTCGTCAGGGACTTCCTCTTATCGCCAGCCTTAATTTTTCATTGAGTGTAGTACTTCCCCTGATGATCATGTACCAGATAAATGACCATTCTGTTATCTCCACCCTGTCTGCATTATCCATGCTTTTTAGTCTTGGCATTGGCTTTCTTCTGGCAAAATACCTGATTGGTAATATCTGGGTGGCATTTCCAATCGGAAGCGGCCTTTCTATCGGATTTGTACTACTATGCTCCATACCCGCAAGGATAATGGCAGGAGGAAATGTGGGGCGGATTCATCTGATACCGAAGCCGCTTGATGACACCATGAGATTTGATGTTTCAGTACCCTGTGACAGGAAGTGGGTTGGGGAAGCAGTGAATAAGGCAGGTGATTTTCTTTCCGGCAAGACCGCATATGAAAAGGAAATGGACATTTCCCACTGTATAGAAGAACTTTTGCTCAATTATGTTGAGCATAGCGAAAGACCGGAAAACGCATATATGGATATCAGCCTGATTAGTGACCGTGATGGGATTACCCTCGTTGTTAAAGATGATGGTATACCCTTTGATCCGGTCCATGTGGCCAATGAGGACGCAAAGGCGGGCTTAAAGATCATGAAAGAGTTTATGAGTGATGCTTCTTACAGCTATTCATTCGGGCAGAATATGGTAATAATGAAATGGAAGGAGACGCAAAATAGCGCTTCTACGACTTCCGATGAGCCTGGCATCTGAAAGGTGCTTTCAAGGAGGAACAGTAAATGAGCGAGTTTTTCAAAAGGATTCAAAGTCAAGTCTTGAACACTCCTGAGAAGATAATTCTTTCATCAATGGGAGATGGAAAGAATATTACCTACCGTGAACTGGATCTGTTCTCAGGAAAAGTTTACCGTTATCTGAAGGACCATGGAATAGGACGGGAAGATTTCGTGAATATCATACTTCCCAGAGGAGTGGACCCTTTTATTGCCATGCTAGGCGTGTGGAAGGCAGGGGCCGCTTTTGTTCTGCTGGAGCAGGAATATCCGGCGGAGCGTATTGCATTTATCCGTAAGGACAGCGGGTGCAAACTGGTACTTGATAGCAGGGTCTGGGAGGAAATCCTTCAGTGTGAATCACTTCCGGGCTTTGCCGATGTGGATGATCATGATGCCGCCTTTGCCGTTTATACCTCCGGAACCACAGGTAATCCAAAAGGTGTACTCCATGAGTACGGGAACCTTGACATGATTGCACAGAGCATGTATGAAAACGGCGAGAGCCTGATGAAAATTGTTGATAACTTTGCGCTGATAGCACCTCTTTATTTCGTTGCTGTGGTCATTTGCTATATATGCTTAATGGATGTTGGCGGCAGACTCAGTGTCGTTCCCTTCAGCATTACCAAGAATCCGCCGGCTTTATTAAAGGCTTTCGTGGAAAATAGGGTTAATGCTCTTTTTTGTGCCCCGTCTATCTTACATCTCATGCGAAAAATACCAAAAGTCAAAAGGATTTTTGTGGGATCTGAACCGGCAAATGGTATTTGGTCCGATGATCCCGGATTAAGCATAATAAACGCTTATGCTATGAGTGAGACCGCGTTTTGTATCACTATGGGACATCTGGACAAGCCTAACGAGATCGCACCGGTAGGAAAACCTTTGACAAATCTGAAGATTACACTGCGTGATGAGGAAGGAAAGCCGGTGCCGGAAGGTAAAGCGGGAGAGCTCTGTGTCGAGAATCCGTTTGTTCGCGGATACATAAATCGGCCGGAGGATAGTGCCGTGGCCTTTGTGAATGGAGAATTCCATACCAGGGATATCGCCCGTATGCTGCCGGATGGCCAGTATGAGATCATCGGGCGCATAGATGACATGATTAAGATAAACGGCAACCGTGTGGAACCTGCGGAGGTCGAGGCAGCGGTAAAACGTGTGTCAGGCTTAGAGCGAGTGGTGGCAGCTGGCTTCGGAGAAGGCATTGATACCTTTATCTGCTGCTATTATGCAGATCCGGTGGAACTCGATACTGAAGAACTCAGGGAGAAGCTTGAAAGTGTCCTGCCCTACTACATGATACCGTCGCGCTTTGTACACCTGGATGATCTGCCTCGTACGGCAACCGGAAAGGTCAGCCGTCGTCTTCTACCTAAGCCTGTAGCTGAATCGGCAGAGTATGTCGCACCGGCAAATGACATGGAGCGTGCCATGTGTGATGCCATGGCTCGCGCGCTTGGAATAGAGCGCTTTGGATCCGAGGATGATTTCTATGATTTGGGAGGTAATTCCATTACTTCCATTGAGGTCGTGGGCACATGCGGCCTTCCCGGGCTTAGCATCAATCAGATTTTCCGTGGGAGAACTCCGAAGAAAACAGTGAAATACTATCTGGAGGAGCTGTCTTTGGAAAAAGAGGCGGAAGGGGATAGTAATAAACTGGCAGGTCCTTGTCCACTGACCCAGTCCCAGCTCGGAATTTTCCTTGAATGCGAAAGGAGGGAAGGGGAGGCTGTCTATAATAATCCATTGCTTTTCAGCCTGCCATGTGATACGGATCCGGAGCTTATGACAGCTGCGGTCGAAAAGATGGTGCGGGCTCATCCGGGGCTCTTTGCCGGGATCGTATCAGATGAGCATGGCATGCCAGCCATGCAGTATCAGAGCGCTTTTGCGGAGCAGGAGATATGCATCCGAGAACAGATGACCGGAGAGGAATTCGAGAAGATAAAGAAATCTCTGGTGCAGCCCTTTGATATAAAGAACGAGCGTCTGTTCCGCATCAGGCTGATTGGGACGGAAGAGGTGCAGTATCTCTTTATGGATTTTCATCACCTTGTCTTTGACGGAACCTCCATGCAGATTCTGGCCGCAGATCTGGAAAAAGCTCTGAACGGGGAAGACATCTCTCCGGAGAGCTGGACTGCCTATGATGCGGCCATGGCCGAACAGAGCGCCAGACAGAACATGGAAGCATGGAATAATGCAAAGGAGTGGAACTTAAAGCAGTTTGGTGATGCTGATCCCACATCGCTTCCTGAGGGCGATCGGAAGGGAATCGGGATGACATATGGGGACCAGTCATTTACATTGGATATTTCCTACGGAGAACTAAAGGCTTTCTGCGAGAAGCAGATGACGACTGAAAATGTGCTCACTACAGCAGCTTTCGGTTATCTCCTGTCATCATATACTCTTAAGAAGGATGTTCTGTTTACTACAGTCTATAATGGCCGACGTGATCCACGCTGCCACAGGACAGTATCGATGTTTGTTACGACCCTGCCAGTGCTTTGCCACAGGGCCGGAGATCTGTCTGTTGCGGAGTACCTCTCTGCTCTTAAGGAGCAGATGCTTGGCTCTATGGCCAACGACATCTATTCCTTCGCGGAACTCTCTGCAGATACAGGCATCACCAGCGATGTGCAGTTTGTCTGGCAGGCGGATATGCTTTCTCTTCCAAAGGGGAGCACTTTAAAGCTAAAGCGTGAAAAACTGCCCTTCATCGCAACGGGAGATGCGCTTTCCGTACAGCTTTTCCCGGAGGAGGATAAGCTTGTCTTTCATGTACAGTATCATGCGGACCGATACAGCGAAGAGTATATAGCACGGTTTGCCGGATGCATGAACCAGGTGCTGAAGGACATGATGGTAAAGAATAAGCTTTTGGATATCAGCCTTATTTCTGATGAGGAGCGCAAAGAGATTCTCACGCTTTCAAAGGGAGAAGAACTTCGTTATGATGCCGGGCAGACCTGGCTTGATCTCTTCTTTGCAAGTGTCAATAAATTATCGGAAAAGACGGCGGTATCGGACAGTAAAGGAAGTTATACCTACGATGAACTGAACAGGGCATCTGACCGGATTGCGGCTTTTCTCCATGAAAATGGAGTAGAGGAAAACAGCTGCGTAGCCGTAAGGATGGACCGTGTGAAGGAGTTTGCCGCAGCGGTGATAGGTATCCACAAAGCAGGGGCAGCCTATCTGCCCATAGATCTGGATTATCCGCAGGAGAGAGTAAACTATATGCTCTCAGATTCCGGGGCAAAGCTTTTACTTACAGAAGATACAGTTGCGGACATACTATCCCCTGAACAGGATAAGATGGCTGCGGCTGCAGGAGATGGACAGGAGCTGACATACAGGGTGGACATTAGCCCGGAGCATCTGGCCTATATGATCTATACCTCCGGATCTACCGGGAAACCAAAGGGCGTCATGATACAGCATAAGGCACTTCATAATTTTGTGCAGTTTATCCGCAACAGGTGGGGACTTAGTGAAAAGAGCCGCATCGCCCTTCACTCGAATTTTGCTTTCGATGCGGCTGTGGAGGACCTTTTCCCTCCGCTTAGTGTGGGAGGAACAGTATGCATCGTACCGGAGAGCGCAAGGCGGGATCCTGTGGAAATGCGGGCATTCATGAGAAAATTCAGCGTAAATGGAGGTTCCTGTTCCACCCAGTTCGGCCAGCTGCTTGCAGCAGATGAGCCTCTCGATATGGATTACTTCTGTGTTGGCGGAGAGGCGATGACCACTGTGCCGAAGGCGAGAGGACCGGTCTACAATGCTTATGGCCCTACGGAGTTTACGGTAGATGCCACCTATTACGAAATCGATAAGACAAGGGATTACAGGACGATACCCATTGGACGTCCTGTTCATAACTGTTTTGCATATATTATGGATCCAAACGGAGGGCTGCTTCCGAGGGGATTTACGGGTGAGCTGTGCCTTGCCGGCCCCCAGATGGCTCTTGGATACCGGAATCAGCCAAAGCTTACGCAGGAGAAGTTTACCCTGGTGGACTTTGGGGGAGAAAAAGTCAGAATCTATCATACGGGAGACTTGGCCAGATACAACGAGGAAGGAGACCTGGAATACCTGGGACGCATGGATACCCAGGTGAAACTCAGGGGCTTCAGGATTGAGCTCGGAGAGATTGAAAGTACTGCGGCCGGATTCGAAGGAATTGCGCTTGCGGCTGCAGAGGTGAAGAAGGACCAGCTGATACTTTATTATTCCTGTAAAGAGAGTGCCGGCAGTCAGGGTGTGGATGAGGATGCCTTGAGGGATTACCTTGCAGGCAGCCTCGCGGATTACATGTTGCCTTCTGTTTTCATGAGGCTTGATGAGATGCCGCTGACACTAAACGGTAAGATAGACAGAAAAGCCCTTCCCGAACCATCGGTTTTCCGGACGGGTGAGTATGTGGAACCTCAGGGAGAAACGGAGTGCTCGATTGCTGAGGCAATGAAGCAGGTGCTTGGAATGGACCAGGCTCCGGGGGCATTTGACAGTTTCTTTGATCTGGGAGGAGATTCCATCAGGGCGATACGCCTGATAAGTCTTCTTCGGGAAATGGGGTGCCAGGTTTCTGTGGCGGATATCATGAAGCAGAAAACGGTCAGAGGGATCGCCTGCTGCGTTGAAAGCGACGGTACTGCCGCAATCAGCCAGGAACCTTATGAAGGAACCGTTCCTGACAGTGCCATCGTGGCCTTTTTCAAAGATATGAAGCTGCCCTGTCCCGGTCATTACAACCAGACAAGGCTCCTTGAGATGTCCGATCGCGCCGGAAGAGACAATCTTCAGAAGGCGTGGGACGCGCTGGTTTACCAACATGACATGCTGAGGGCTGTGTTTAAGGATGAGACACTGTTCGTCCGAAGCGCAGATGCGACTATAGAGATAGAAGAATATACTGTCCAGTCTGATAACAGCAAGAGTTCCGCGGAAAATACAGAGGCTGTGACCGAAATCTGCAAAACGATACAGACGCAGATCAATATGGACAAGGCCCTTATGAGGATAGCCCTTATCCATGGAATTTCTCATGACTATCTGTATATCGCGATCCATCACCTCGTGATCGACGGCGTATCCTGGAGGATCATCCTTTCAGATTTGGAAACTGCTTACGGACAGGTACTGCAGGGGGAGGAGATACGCCTTCCTCACAAAACCAATACCTACAATGATTATGCAAAGGCACTTTTGCGCTTCCGTGACAGCTACATCCTGAGCCTGGAGATACCTTACTGGAAGGACGTGCAGAAGAAACTCACTGATCTTGGAACGGCTGACGGAAAGGATTATAAACGGAGCTTTGGACGGTTAGTCTTGACCTTAGACGCACAGAACACTTACAGCTTCCTTCATGCGGACTTTGGGAAGTTGAATACAGATATCAATGATGCCCTGCTCACGGCTGTCTGCAGGAGTTTTCATGATGTGACGGGAAATAACAGAATCTCAGTGCAGCTTGAAGGACACGGAAGAGAGGAAATTGGTGAAAGACTCTCTACAGACAGGACGGTAGGCTGGTTTACATCAGAATATCCGGTTATAGTGGAAGACTTAAATAAAGACCTTCGCCATGACTGTTTAACATCCAAAGAAGCTCTTCACAGAGTTCCGAACAAGGGTTTTGGTTATAATGTGCTGCGCTTCATAGATAGTGGAAAGTCTGACAATATCGGTTCATCCACCGATCAGAAGGAGGGGCTGGATAAGAACCTTACTGCCCAGATCGGCTTTAACTATCTTGGAGATATGGGCCTGGAAGAAACTGACGGAGCACGTTTCTTTACGGATACGGATATTCCTGTGGGAGATGATATCAGCCCGCTGAACGCATATGGCCCGGATATCGCCATAAACTGCTATGTTCAGGGTGGGTGCTTTAACCTGTTTATGGACTTCAATAAGGAATTATATGGAGAAGATGAGGCACGCAGGTTTGCAGAGGGAATATTGTCTCAGATCAAAGAAATCACGAAATACCTGTCTTCTGACATAGCTACGGTGGTGACGGCAACAGATCTTGGTGAAACACAATGGAGCGAAGATGAATTTGAAGCCGTGATGGTGGACTTTGACTCCCGTGGAGAAACATTGGAGAGAATCTATCCTCTGCTTCCCATGCAGGAGGGCATGCTGCTTAAGCATGTGTCCGAGCCTGAATCACATGCGTACCGGCTGGTGGATATTTTTGAAGTGAATGGGAACCTTTCGGAAGAGATGCTTAGAAGGGCTATTGACAGGCTTGGCAGGAAGCATGAAGTCCTGCGTACAGCCATTATTCACGATGGGGTCACAATACCCAGACAGGCCATTGTTGACAGAAAACTAGGACTTCGGATGATCAATCTTTCCACAGATGCCTATGCGGGAGAATCCGGCTCAAAAGAAGCTGATGAAATAGATGCTGTCATGAAGATAAGGGAAGATATATTGCAGAATGGCTTTGATCTCCAGAGAAAGCCTTTATTCAGCGTGACATGCGTGAAAGCGCATGAAGGTCGCTCCTATCTGATAACAGCGGTACATCACATTATAGTTGACGGTTGGTGTACAGGCCTTTATATGGGCAGCTTTGTACAGTATCTCAGGGAAGAACTGAAGAGTACCGAAAGCATTGAAACCGAAACACAGGAAGTTGGAAGATACGAAGCCGGAAGATACGAAGCCGCGGTACGCGAGATTCTGAAAAAGGATATGCATGCCGGTCTGGATTATTGGAGAGAGCTTCTGGACGGTTATGAAACCAGGGCCGCTGTTCCATCATACGGCAAAGTGCCGGAAGACAAGAGAAGCAAAGAGGATGATGCTTTTATCACCATAAGCCAGAAGGTGACGTCCGACTTTGAACAGGCCTGCCGCGAGGCGGGGGCAACCATCAATACCGGCGTGGAGCTGGCCTGGGGCATGGTACTTGGCACCTGCAGCCGGCAGAACGACGTTGTATTTGCCAAAGTTGTTTCGGGACGTGACAACAACAGGGTAAAGACTGAGGATGTGGTCGGACTCTTTATCAATTCCATACCCGTCAGAATCAGAATTGATCAGAATACCACCGCTGCAGCAGCCCTCAAGGAGCTGCAGGAGCAGGCCGCAAACAGCAATGCTTATGATTACTGCGCGCTTTCGGAAATACAGAAGCAGTCATATCTGGGAAATGACCTGCTCCAGACGGTTTTAGCTTTTGAGAATTACAATAGTGGCGCAAAGGAAACAGTTTCGGATAATCTTCTGAAGCCTGTATACATCCGGGAAGAGAATTTTTCCGAGATATCTCCTTTCGCATACCTGGAAGACGGAAAGCTGGTTCTGCACATAAAATTTGATACCAGCCTTTACAGGAAAAAGGAGATTGACAGGGTACTTGCTTTATTCAAAACCTACGTGGAAGAGATCTCCGCAAAGGCGGAGGAAGAGATCCGCACATTCCGGCATTTGGACAGAGATGAGCAGGAAAAGGTAATAAAGCTTTCCCGGGGCGAGACGCTGTCCTATGATGCAGGGAAGACCTGGCTTGACCATTTCCGTATGCGTGTCATGGAAAAACCGGATAAGAAAGCTGTCATAGACAACAGAGGAAGCTATACTTATTCAGAACTGGATAAAATCTCTGATGCTGTCGCTTCATATCTGATTGCGATGGGAGTGGAAGAGAACCATTTTGTTGCCGTGAAGATGGGTCATGTGAAGGAATTTGTCCCGGCCGTCATCGGTATACAGAAAGCCGGAGCAGCTTATGTACCAGTGGATCCGGAATATCCAAAGGACAGGATTGACTATATGCTGGAGGATTCTGAAGCAAAGGTTATCCTGACAGAAGAATCGCTAGAAGACATCATTGCAAAATATCAGGATGCGGAATCGATAAACCGTGCGACGCCTGCTCACAGGGCGTACATGATCTATACATCGGGATCTACGGGAAGACCCAAGGGCGTGGTGCAGAGTCACCGCTCACTTTGCGCATTTGCCACATGGAGTCAGCATGTGATTCATATCGGACAAGACAGCATCCATGCCCTGCATCCAAGCTTTTCCTTTGATGCCTCGCTGAATGATCTTATCTGTCCGCTCTTTGCCGGAGGAGAGGTGCATATTTTCTCCGATGAGCTGCGTAAGGACATGACAGGGATGGCGGAGTACATCCGTGAGAATCATATCAATGGCCTTTCCATGTCTACCCAGATCGGTATGGCCATGGTGAACCAGTATCCGGACCTGGCGCTTCGGTTCATAATGATGGGCGGGGAGAAGATGCTGCGCTGCGCAAAGACGGGAATCAGACTTGTTAACTGTTATGGACCGACGGAATTTACCGTATGCTCCTCACTTCATGTGGTGGATCAAAATAAGGATACGGATATTCCCATTGGCCGGCCAGTACCCAACACCTGGTCCTTCATCTGCGATGCATACGGAAAGCTGATGCCGCAGGGAATGGAGGGAGAACTGTGCCTTGCCGGACCTCAGGTGGCAGAGGGCTACTGGAAGAAAAAAGAGCTTACTGAAGAAAAATTCGTACCATGTACATTTGTTGATGGCGTGGAAATGAAAATGTACCGTACCGGTGATCTGGTAAGGTATAACGAGGAGGGAGATCTGGAATTCCTCGGACGAATCGATACCCAGGTGAAGCTGCGTGGCTTCCGCATCGAACCGGGTGAGATCGAAGCAGCAGCCAGTCATTATAAAGGAATCGCTCAGGTGGCAGCCCTGGTATGTGATGACCATCTGGTACTCTACTATACCGGTGACGGGCAGATCGATCAGGAGGCTCTGCGTGGCTTCCTTGCCGAAAGCCTGGCCGAATATATGGTTCCGGGTGCATATAAGCAGCTGGATGCGATGCCGATGACGCCAAATGGCAAAATAGATCGAAAGGCGCTGCAGAAAATCCCGGCTACTTCCGATGAACTTATAGTTCCTCCGGAAAATGAGACAGAGCAGATGGTCAGTGATCTGGTGAAGGAGGTTCTTGCAGGCAGAGAGATTGGGGTTACCGCGGAGTTTAGTAAAGAAGGTCTGACTTCCCTTGCGGCTATGCGACTCAGCGCTATGATAGCAACGAAATTTGAGAAAGACTTTAAGATTTCCTATATAAAAGAGTTTGGAACCATAAGAAAGATTGCGGAGTATCTAAACACTGACACAAAAGAGGAGCGCTTTGAGCAGCAGCAAAGCTATCCCATTACTACTGTTCAGCAGGGAATCTATGTGGAGTGCATGGCAAACTTCAATACTACGATATACAATACGCCTGTCTTACTAAAATTGGATGAGGAGGTAGATATATTCAGGTTAAAACAGGCCATTTCTGAAACTGTGGATGCCCATCCATACCTGAAGATGAGACTTTCCTTAGGTGATGAAGGCCGTATCGCTGCATGGAGGAGAGATGATGATAAACAGCAGGTATCCGAGGTGAATCTTGAAACTGTGGAGCATGGATTTGAAGGACTGGTAAGACCCTTTAATCTGACAGGTGACTGTCTGTTCCGGACTATGATCATACATGACGGGGAGGATCATTATCTTTTCCTCGATGGACAGCATATTGTGATAGATGGTGAATCCATGGATATCTTTATGAGGGACTTAAACCGTGCATATGCCGGGGAGACCCTTACGAAAGAGAGATTCACTGGCTTTGAAGCTGCCCTTGTGGAGGATAAGCTTCGCCACAGCTCTCATTATGATCATGCAAAGAAATATTATGAAGGGCTGCTGGAAGGAATCGATACGGACTGTCTGCCTATATATGACAGGGATCTGGGAAAGACTAAGACAGGGCAGCTTACCATCGTTTCACCCTTTGATTGGGACAGGCTGTCAGCCGTCGTAAAGGATGGGAGCGTGACGCTGAACGGGTTGTGGAATGCTGCCTTCGGCCTTGCACTTGCCAGGTTTTTATACAGGGAAGACTGTGTGTACACTACCGTATATAACGGAAGAAACGATACCCGCCTGAGTGACAGTGTTGGTATGTTTGTCCATACGCTTCCTGTGGTCTGTCATGTGGAGAAAAATGAGAACGGCATGGAATTTGCCAGACGAATGAGTCTGCAGCTGTCAGATAGTATGTCAAATGACATCTTCTCCTTTGCCGAGATTTCAAAAGCTTTTCAGCTGAAGGCCGGTATCATCTTTGTCTATCAGGGAAGAATCGGTTCCGAACCGATGATTGGAGGGAAGAAGGCTGAAAGTATCATGCTTGACTTGAATGCCCTGAAAGCACCTCTGACAATCAATGTTCTGGAAAAAGAGGATGGTTTTAAGATCTTCAGCGAGTATGATTCACGGTATTACGAGGAATGGAGCGTAAGGGCGCTTCTTGGATTAACTGTAAGGATATTGGAGCAGCTTCTGGCGGACAGAAAAATAAGCGAAATATCCCTTGTCACCCCGGAAGAAAAGCAAGAACTGGATGCCTTTAACAGCACGGAAAAAGCTGTGGAGACTACGGATATTGTGGCCCTGTTCAGGAGAGCAGCCAACAGATATCCGCACAGGCGAGCCGCGATTTTTAAGGAAAAGACCCTTAGTTACCGGAAGCTTGACGAATTGACCGACCGCGTGGCAGCGCATCTCATGGAAAGGGGTATAGGAGCAGGAGATATAGTCGCCATTCTTATTCCAAGAAGTGAATACATGGCCATTACTGCGCTTGGTGTATTGAAGACAGGAGCGGCGTATCAGCCTCTGGATCCTGCTTATCCCACAGAGCGTCTGAAAATCATGGTAGAGGACTCCAAAGCAAAAGCCCTGATAGAGGATGAGATGTTAAAGGACAGGCTCCCGGATTATAAAGGTGAAGTTCTGCTGATCCACGAGATTGGGGGACTTCCTGACAGAAAACCCGCGGAGATCCAGCCAGGGCCGGATGCTTTATTCATTCTTCTTTATACCTCCGGCACCACGGGCGTCCCGAAGGGTGTGATGCTGACACATGGAAATCTGGTGAACTTCTGCCAGTGGTACAGGGACTATTTCGAGCTTACCGAGGATTCTGCTGTTTCCGCATATGCGAGCTTTGGATTTGATGCGTGTATGATGGATATGTATCCCGCGCTGACAACGGGAGCTTCCGTCTGTATCGTCCCCGAGGATATGAGGCTGAATCTGCCAGAACTGGACGCCTATTTTGCTAAGAACCAGGTGACACACGCCTTTTTAACGACTCAAATGGCGAGGATGTTCGCGACAACCATGACGGAGACAAAAGTGAAGTACCTTATGGGTGGCGGCGAAAAGCTTGTTCCTTTTGCCCCGGAAGGAAGTTACAGATTCTACAACGGTTACGGTCCTACCGAATGCACCATATTTACTTCGATCTTTCCTGTGGAAGAAAATACTTTCCGTGTACCGATTGGGAAGCCTCTGTACAATTACAAGATCTATGTGGTTGGGAAGGACGGATACGAGCTTCCGGTCGGCGTTCCCGGTGAACTGTGGATAGCGGGATACGGGGTAGGAAAAGGTTACTTCAATAAAACTGAACTGACGGAAAAAGCGTTTATATCCAATCCCTTCTGTGATGCGCCGGGCTATGACCGTGTTTACCGCACAGGAGACATTGTGCGCAGGCTCCCGGATGGTTCGATAGATTTCATCGGGCGCAATGACGGGCAGGTGAAAATACGCGGATTCAGAATTGAGCTCAGTGAAGTGGAAAGCGTGATCCGGCTGTACGAGGGGATAAAGGATGCCACTGTACAGGCCTTTGACAGCCCTTCCGGCGGAAAATACATAGCTGCCTATTATGTGGCCGATCAGGAGATAGATGAGGACGATCTCTCGGAATTCATAAAAAACAGAAAACCGGAGTATATGGTTCCTTCAGCTTTTGTACAGATTGATGCGATACCTTTAACACAGAACCAGAAGGTAAATAAAAAGATGCTCCCTGTTCCTGAGATCCGGAATGAAGGAAAGGAGTATACGTTACCGGCAACTCCGCTTGAAAGAGAACTCTGTGAGGAGTTCGCAAAGATACTGGGCATCAGCAGAGTCGGAGCTGAGGATGATTTCTTTGAGTCAGGCGGAAGCTCCATATTGGCGGCCAATTTGCTCACCTACGCAATGGGAAAAGGTTATGATATCGTATACGATGATATCTTCAATCATCCGACCCCGAGAAAGCTGGCAGCCGTGATTGAGGGCACGAACATAAATAAAAAGACGGATGAAGTATCCGGATATGACTACAGCAGGATTAACAGTTTAATAGCTGCTAATGCTATGGGCTGTATCGATGATATTTCAAGAGAACCTTTAGGTGATGTAGTTCTTACGGGTGCCACGGGATTCCTCGGCATACATATACTGCAACAGTTTTTGGAGAAATTTGAAGGAAGGATTACCTGCCTGATGCGAAAAGTCAGCTGGGATACGTTGGAGAACCATCTGAAATCCCTGCTAATGTATTATTTCGGCAACACTTATGAAGAACTGTTTGGTAACCGGATCTTTTGTCTGGAAGGAGATATTACCGACACGAAATCTCTTTTGGCGATTGATTCGGTAAAGGCTGACGTGATCATAAACTGTGCCGCCAATGTTAAGCACTTTGTAACTGACGATGTACTGGATAGGATTAATTTCCATGGAGTTGAAAACCTGATAGAGGTTTGTCTGAAGAATCACATGAGGCTTGTCCAGGTATCTACCCTGTCAGTCGGTGGCAGCACAAGGGCCGGGCAGAAAAACAGGCTGTACGAGAGTGATCTCTATTTAGGGCAGCGTGTTGACAATGATTACATCCGTACCAAATTCCTGGCGGAGCGCACCATCCTTGAGGCCAGGGTGGAGAGGGGGCTTGATGCTGTCATTTTAAGAGCAGGAAACCTTATGGGAAGATACTCTGACGGTGAATTCCAGATCAACCTCTTAACAAATGCCTTTATGAGATCGCTTGCGGCTTTTAACCGCCTTGGCGCGTGCCCGGTTACTGCTCTTGCAGATACTGCTGAGTTTTCACCTATAGATGCAACGGCTTCTGCGATGCTGGCCCTTGCCGGTGTAAACAGTAAATTCAGCATTTTCAATGTCAACAACAATCATACGGTGACAAGAGGAGATATCATCTTCGCTTTGAACAGGCATGGTTTTAAAATTGACATCGTTACGGAGAAGGAGTTTGCAGAGATCGTACAGAAGGCTTTGGAAGATGATTCCTACAGCGAGTCGATAATGACACTGATGGCTTATGAAGAAAAGGAGGACAACATAGTCCCGGTAGAAAGCGACAATTATTTTACAATCAACGCGCTCTACCGTCTTGGCTTCAAGTGGCCGATAGTCGATGATACCTACCTGGAAAAAGTGATATCTGCTGTGGAATCGCTTGAATTCTTTAAAAACCTGTGATCCTATCAGCACTTGAATATTCCGCTATTATAGACAGAAAACAAAGTGAAATCATAGAGACGTGAGGAGAATTATATGGTCATTACAAAAAGCTTGAACGGAACTGAAGAGACCTTTAAGGTGGAAGGAAGGCTAGACACTCTGGCTGCCCCGGCTCTGCTTGATGAGCTGGAACAGATGGATGATCATGTCGACAGTCTGATATTTGATTTCTCCGAGCTTGAATATATCTCATCCATGGGTCTTCGTGCACTGGTCATTGCATCTAAAAAGGTGAATGGGGCGCTCGTCATAAAGAATGTATCCCCAAGAATCATGAGCATATTAAGTATAACCGGTCTTGACAATACAATCAGAATCGAATGAACAACCAAAAAAAGGGCTGTCGCTTTAGATGATTAAATCAATCTGAACCAGCGTGCCTGTGACAAGAAAAAGAAGAATCTGAAGATGGAAGAACGGGCAGAAAGAGGCATTGAAAGTGAAGAAGAAATGCCGCTTGAGCCGGAAGAAACCATTGATGAAGAGGCTTCTGAGGAAGAAATTAAAGAGCTGGAACAGGAAGAGTTTGAAGCCCTTATGGAAAAGCTGGATGAGACTTACGAGGACATGATGGAAGAGGCATCCGAAACAGCTGAGCTGGATGAGAATCTGGATGAGATGGCAGAAGCTCTTTCCGGATCCATGACACCGGAAGACCTGGAGCAGCTTAAGGTGAAACACAGATCGGATGAAGCAAGGGACATCTTAAAAGCTGACCTAAAATATCTAAAAGGATCTTTTGGAAGCAAATAAGGAAATTGTTATTTCAAGTCCAGGCTTAAATCATTCTAAAGTTGATTCTTTTATTAGGCTTGTAAAGAAAAAACAGGAAGATGGGATCAGAATAACTGTTGTCACCTTTAACCCAGAAGGATATCCGGAGGAAAGGATTAAAGATACCAAAGGAATTGTGCAGTTATTAAAGGACAACGGAGTAAACGTCAGAATACAGGATCACATGCATGAACACTATGCAATTATTGACAATGAGATTGTGTGGTATGGAAGTATGAATCTACTATCCAGAGCTAAGCCTGATGACAATCTGATTCGAGTTAAGAGTAAAGAAGCAGCGCTTGAACTATTGGAGCTTACTTTTGGATAATCAAAGATACAGATATGTTTTAAAGATTGATATCGCTGCTGTAAATATTGTTTGTTATTCAATAAATATGAATATCTTTTATCATACGAAAGTGGGTCAGAAATTGGACCAAAAAAGAAGGTGAGTCCGCAAGGCTCCTTTCCATGCGGGTTCCAAGACGTCACAAAAGTTCGATCCCGGTCGCCGGCAGTAATGTGTATGGCTGTAAACTTAGATTTTATCTGAGTTTGCAGCCTCTTTCTTTGTTTTATACATTTGGTACAAATCAGTACAATTTTGGTACAAGTCAGAAGATACCAGCATTTGAATGACTTAAATTGCATACAATGATATACATAAAACGTGTATATTTATTTAGCAGATGCTTAATGCATTCATGAGCTGATCTTCAATATTCTTAGGTTCTTCCACTGTTTCGTTGATATAATGCTCTGTCATAGCCCTATTTGAGTGTCCCAAAGTTTTCTGCAAATATGCAGTTTCTACACCGGCAGCCTTCAATGTTGATGCAACAGTGAAACGTAATTTGTGGCTGGACTTGTAAGGAACACCTGCATCATTACAGTATTTCCTAAGACGTTCATTAAAGGTATCATTGTTGATGGTTTTACCATGGCACATAAAGAGATATTCCCCATCAGGGTTAATCTCGTGAGCGTTCTTAATGATTTCTACAGCCTCAGGGACAAGATAGATATCTCTTACAGAGTAGTGAGCATTACCTTTGGGAAGTTTTTCATTAATATGCCTGGGAGTCTTCTTTACCTTCAGATGTGTCATATCAACAGAAAACAATGATTCTTCTACAAGCTGATACCTTCTACTGTCCTGATTTTTTCATCTGACTCTATCTTATATTTGGACATAAAAATACTCCCTCCTAAGTAGTACAAGATTTTTATTATTTCTCTTGTCTACCTAGAAGGGAGCATATCACTTTAGATGATTAAATCACTAAATTAGTGCGACAGCCCCCAAAGGCTTGTAAAACATTATTAAGAGTCTTTATTACTTATCCCACGTATGCTTTCCTTCTTCAAGATCTGCTCTGATCTCTGAAACACGTTTATCAGAAAGCTTGTACCATATCAGAGGGATACATGAAACCAGGGAAAGGATAGCAGGCAGTATGTTGACCATGAAGTTGATGCCAATCTGTGTGGACGGCGTCTGCTGCGCGTTGGGAACATAGCCTACTGCCTCCAGCAGCAGTACCACGGGAGCACATATTGCTGTGGCCAGCTTAACACCAAAGCTCAGCATAGATGTTGCAAGTCCTTCTTG
Source organism: Butyrivibrio sp. AE3004 (assembly GCF_000703165.1). Taxonomy (NCBI): domain Bacteria; kingdom Bacillati; phylum Bacillota; class Clostridia; order Lachnospirales; family Lachnospiraceae; genus Butyrivibrio; species Butyrivibrio sp. AE3004. The sequence continues at coordinate 2,795,224 of NZ_JNLQ01000002.1, read as the reverse complement.
ACGTTTTCCAAGCTTCCAGTCGCCATACTCAAGAGAGTCGCCGACCATACCATAACAGATTGCGGGAGCACCAAATCCCAGTGAGCCTATGAAAGATGCACCTATCAGGTAAACAGGATTGCTGTTGCAAGGATCTGACGGACTCTGGAATCAATGGCAATAACGTTCAACAGAGCCTGATAAGCAATAGAGCAGGCTGTGTATGCCATTCCTGCGCCAATATAGCATACGGCGCATAGTATAATTTTCAGCATTCCCTGAACCGGGAACACAGTAAACGTCAGTATATTAAAGATTGCAAGTACCGGCGGCGCGAACATAAGATAAGGGCGGAATCTGCCCCAGCGGCTGTTGGTCCTGTCTGCGATCTGTCCCATCATAGTATCATTGACCGCATCCCAGATCCTGGCGATCAACACGATAGCAGAAATTGCGACACCTGACAGACCTACTACGTCAGTGTAGAAAATATTAAGATAATTGTTGATCATGTACCAGCTCATCTGGCAACCGATCTCTCCCAGTGCATATCCCCCAAGCAGTTGCGGACTCGCTTTTTCATGTTGGATTTATGCCGATGCATTTGTCTTTCCCATAAGAAGAAACCTCCTGTCTTAAAAAATTAAATGTTCATGTTCTTTTTGTCTGTCACTGAAATCGTTTTAGAATTGATACAGTGTAACCATCATTGCTTTTGGAATGTCCCCAAATCTCAGACTCATTTTCTCATCGCCGTTCATAACGCGCTCCTTCAGCCACTTACCATCCTGCACCGTTCCTTCTTCCAGCTTAAGTATATCCATCTGTTTTTTATTTCCGGGCTTAACACTGAACTTTATGGAACAGTCAAGTCCGATGACAAGGAAACGGTTATCATCCAGCTCCACAGCCAGGCAGGCGCCAAGAGGTTTGCCGGACTGCCTTGGTCCATAGGAAACGGACAGATCATAATCCTCAAAGCGAAGGAAAGCGCTGTAATCTGTCTCACCGTGACGTACACAGGCCTGAAGATGGCTGCTGCCTCGATTCTGGAGATAAATGGGCTCCAATTCTTTCAGCAGACCGTAGGTTGCAGAGAGGCAGTCCCGGCTTCCGGTGATATCGAAAGCAGAAGGATCAATGTTCAGGGCAATCATAACCTCCATGGGTGGTCTGTCAACCTGGTCGGGATCCAGATTCAGATCCTCAATACCGAAGGGTGAAAAGCAGATGGCATTCTTTGCCCCAAATGCATAAAGAGCATAAGATGATGCCACGGCATCCTTGCGGATCTCCGGAATGAAAAGAGGGTTATCAGGTGTTGCATATTCATCCATCACATCTGCACAGTACGGAACGTAAACATCAGGGCCTAAAGTGAACAGAGACGGAGCTGCAATACGCCAGATATGATGAACTTTAGTAACCGGTCCTCCTGAAGGATAAGAGCCTGGGAACCATGGGCTTTGTCTGAGCCATGCATTTGCATAGCAGGGCAGGTCATAAACCTTCTTGCCACTTGATGCGATTCTCTCTACAGCCGTTGCGAAATGCCACGCCATAAAGCACTCTCCCGCATCTTCACCAAAAACATCTTCCCAGTTGCCCTGCCGTCCCACAGCATCGGACAATACTGTCGGCACCGGTGAAAAGAATGCGGCATCTGCATCGGCGCTATAGTCGCGGTCTGTACCAAGCAGGCCAATTTCATTTTCCACCTGCATCACAATGACTGTATTCTCCGTCTCATCCAGCGTCCGAATACGTTCCATGACAGCTGTGAATGCCAGACGGTCGCGTTCCACTGCCGCATCACACAGGGGTGATATGGTTGTCATCCGCTCGCCGTTGCACTTTTCTGCCCGGAAATACTTTTCGGCGTCCTTCTTCATCCAGGCAGGTACATACATGGATTCAGCGTTTTTCCAAAGACCAAACCACAGAAAACACAGCTTCATATTTTCCTTACGGGCCTTTAGTATAAGACCGTCCACGGTGGAAAAATCAAAGCACCCGTCTTCCGGTTCGATCAGCTCCCAGTAAAGAGGTACTATTACGGAATTCATGTTCAGCCCTCGAAGAGCCGGCCAGATCTGCTTCTCCATAAATGAAAGTTCAGATGCGCTTGAGTTGTGGATTTCCCCGCTTCTCATGAAAAAGGGCCGATCATGAACATAAAGGGTCGGGATGCCTTTTTCATCTCGCTTAACAAAGGGAATGCTCATATGGAATACTCCTTTCTGTCAATAATAATTACCTTTCAGTTATTTTCATACTAATATTGTAACTTGACATATTTGGAAACTCCATATTAATATACTAATATCCATATAAAATTATTAATGTATGTCATGGAGATTGCAGGATGCACTACACTTTCAGGATAAATCAGCGTCAGTACCGGAAAACTCCGCTGATTCTCCGCAATCTGGGTACCGACTATAATCAGGATGATATCGACCGACCTAAAGGTTTTCCCATCTGGCAGATTTTGTACGGGGTTTCCGGAAGCGGTAAGTTTAGTTTTGGCAGTACCCGTGGAGTTTTGCAGCCCGGGCAGATTATCCTGCTGTATCCCGGGGAAGCCCACAGCTATCGCAGTATGGAAGGTGACTGGTATGTACACTTTCTTGGTTTCGACGGCAGCCTCTGCAAGGAACTGCTCTTTACGCTCGGAATGACCCGCTCCGGTATTTACAGCCTGTCATCACCGGATAAGTTTCTGCGCCACGTAAGCGCCCTGGAAGAACTCATGAGCCAGCGAAAACCGGGGTGCCTTACCGAATGTTCCAAAGAGCTGTACGCCCTCCTTCTGGACCTGGTAGAGAGCATGACCCTGCTGCCGGACTATCTCCTTACAGAGAGCACCAGCCTTGGGCGGGAGATGATACTCTATCTGGAAGACCACTTCGCCGAGGATATTTCGTTGGATGAACTGTCTAAACAGTTCGGGCGTACACCTGAGTACCTGAGCAGCTTTTTTAAGGAGAGCACCGGCGAAACGGTCATGAAATATCTTCGTCGTATCAGGATTCATCACGCTCAGGTTCTGCTGATGACATCTCCTGACACCGGGCTGAGTGATATTGCAAAAGCCTGTGGTTTTAACTCATCAAGCTATTTCTGCAAGGTTTTTCGTGAGACTCTGGGGATGACTCCTCAGTCCTTCAGAATGGGTATCACAGAAAGGGGTTGTCGCACTAATTTAGTGTGACAGCCTTTTTGACGCCCAGCCTCTCAGGCATCCGTACTGAAATGTTTGTTTTCGTCTGCGGTGTGATTTTCTAAAACTCATTAAGCATCAAATGCCTCATTTCGACCTTGCTCAGAGAAATCGGCATTTGATGCTTTCTTCGTTTTGAAAATCAACATCCTAGTCCGAGAACTGCACATTTCTGTACAGATATCTGAGGGGCTGGGCTGTCAGTAAATACCTTCACTTAACAATAAAACCAGACTTCGAAAAGCCTGGTTTCTGCGGTGAAATATATTTATGCTACTAAATAAAATCTTACAAGGAGATTATACCGTTTCTTCCTTGTATCATCAAATCAAACTTCCGCTCGACATAGAAATTTCTATCCCATCCGATGATCCGGTGCGCCTGGTAAGTGCATTTGTGGAGGAGATGGATCTTTCTGATCTGTATAAGACTTATGACAGAATCAGAAAGAATCAAGCCTCACTGCATCAGATGCTGAAGATTGTCATCTATGCGGCAATGAACAAAATCTATTCTAGTCGTGATATTGAGTCTTTCTGTAAGAGAGATATCAACTTCATGTATCTTCTGGACGGAGCTCCTGCTCCAGATCACTCCACCATAGCTAGATTTATATCCATTCATCTCTCACAGTGTGCTAAGCGTCTTATGGCACAGGTTGGAACTATACTGCTCGAACTGGGAGAAATATCAGGCGAAAACATCTTTATTGATGGAACTAAAATAGAGTCAGTAGCTAACAAGTATACATTTGTATGGAAAAGAGCTGTATCTAAAAATATGATAAACTTTTTACACACTATGTCTGAGCCGGCCACAATCGGTGCAAACATTGGAATAATTACTGTTAGTTTCTTTTATGGATTGGTGATTGTGGCGTTGATATTTGCACTCAGAGAACGCTTTTTGCCAGGAGTACGTTCCTATACTTTCTGCTGTTCCTTGATCTGGACTTCTTCAAGAGACGCCTCAGTGATGCACCTGATCTTATAGGCTTTTGAAGCTATTGATGGAATGTAAGACTATAAGTGAGACAGCTGCATTCTTTAACATGACGGAGAAGTTTATTGAGGAAATCGAGAGAGGGGCGCTTAAGACTCTTCGTGATGGGATGAATGATGGTAAAATTGTATAAGAACATTTATGATCTGTGGTGCCAAAATGGCACCGCCAATTTCATAATCAAAATAAAACTGAGGAATACAAGGGCTTTAATTAAAATAATATAGGATTATTACCAGGAAAAAAATTATGGATTGGGAGTTGAGTAGGCAGCATCTTCTTAGTGGTTATGTACCATATGTTTTAGTGTTATTAGTTGCATTTCTTATTTTGCATGTTATTGGAAAGAGACAACGTTGTGGGCACGCTGTTCTTTCTTTCATTTTTTCTTTTTATCTTAAAGAAATAGTCGAAAATCATATAGCTGAATGTGAAGATTGCAAGAAATACTATAGTCAGCTTAAAGATGGGGCTACACATACCGCTGAAAGATCCCGGCATGATCAGAGGATAATAAAATCTATAAGCAAGGAAATACGAAGAAAGCGTAATATAGCAGTTGGTGTTGCAGTCATAATAGTCACACTTATTGCTGTTGTGGCATTGTTCAGCACTGTTGACGCATATGGTTTCAGGAGAGTTTTCGGAGAAAAGTGGGGTGTCAGCTGAAGTTGTCGAATTGCATAATAAAGAGATGGAGTTGAAAAAGCAGATTAAGGCGCTGGATAATGATAATATTACCAATATACGGGTGGATATGGCTTGCAATGTTAATGATAATAGTATAAGCGAAGCATGCATCTATATTGTTAGTAAAGACGACATTGAAGATGCTGAGATGAAAAGCAGGATCAGAGAAATTACTGCACAATGCCTTGAAATAGAGACTACAAATATCGAAGTTATATATGGGGTAGCTGAGTAAATTATAGGCAATGTTTTATGTAAAGGGTACTGCGACATATGCTATTTGGCTATGTAAAATACATTTTTTATTCGGTAAATGGTAGTGCCCTTTACTACACGAAATTGGTACAAATTTGGTACAAAAAAGAGGCGTGGTCGGCGAAGCCCCTTTCTCTGCGGTTTCGCGAGACTACTAAAAGTTCGACCCCGGTCGCCGGCAGTAAGAGAGAAGCAGTGATGCTTCTCTTTTTTGTTGCCATCTTGTACTATAAAAGAGTGTGCATATATGTTGGATTGGGGAAGGGGAGGCTTAATTATGGTTATACATCCAATTGAAGGATCTGATATTCAGATTTTTTTCAGTAATCTTGAAAAAGATGAGGCGTGGGAAAAGATAAGAGAGAAGAAGTATTCAAAGATCATTGCGCATTATCTGTTATCTTATCTGCATGATGATGTTTACTTTATCCAAAATGTGGCACAGGTGCTGGCGCCAGGTGGTATGTTCTCTGTTAATCATTACGGAGAAGCAGTGAAGGAATACGATTTCTGGGAAAAATGTTTAACTGAAGCGGGGCTTGATATTTCTTTTGCCCTTAAAAAGAGACAAGAAAGAAGGCAGGCAGACGCAGAGTTTGAGGCGCTTTTATCAGAGAACTTCGATAGTGTAGAAAAGATAGCGCTTCCGGGGCCATTAGTATTCGATAGCACAGATGCTCTTTTTGACAGAGTGCAAATGAAATACCCCGAGGGCGGGAAATATCTTGAGGACAACAGGGATGCTATAGAAAAATATTTTGAAACTGTGTTGCTGAAAGATGGCTCTGTTACTGTAGATATGGATAGCACATTTTATCATTGTTATAAGAGAGAGGGTTAAGGATGGATAATAAGCTCTTTCCGGAGAGGCTTGATAGAAACAAAGTATATGAATGTGGAATATTTTCGTTATATACAGATAAAGTCAAGCTTCCAAGTGGGTATATCATTGAAAAATATCACCAGATTCATCACCATCATGAGGGTGTTTCAATAGTTGTCTTTAATGATAAAGATGAGATATTGATGATCAGAGAAATGCGATATACTGTGGGACATCTGGAGTGGGAAATTCCTGCGGGCGGAGTAGAAGATGGAGAGTCAATAGAAGAAGCTGCCAGAAGAGAGGTTATGGAAGAAACCGGATGCACAGTGAAAGACCTTAAGTTCTTGTGCTCTCAGAATCCGTCAAATGGTATGTCAGATCAGGTGATGCATGTTTTCGGTGCTAAGGTGGATTCTGAAGGACGGATCAATGATACTGATGAAGTAGCAGATAAAGTATGGATGCCAATTGCAGAGGTGAAAGAGCTTCTTAGAAACAACCAGACAAAGGATGGCATTGCTATTTTGGCAATCCTTTTTGCATTACAGTTTTATGAGTATTGACCTTGCCCTAAGGGAATACTTTATCCTTGTAGATGAAAACAAATATGCAAAGGGGAGGCTATGACCAGAAAAGATATATTAGGGAATGAAATTAAGTCTGAGTGCGTAGGATGCGCAATTGGGCGTGGCGAGGTGAATCTTCCCGGGGGAATTATTTATGATGGGGAGTCAATTATTCTTGCGGCAGATCCGGAGATTCCAATTCCCGGTTTTCTAATAATTACAAGTAAAAGACACATTCAGTCTTTTGCGGAATTAACTGCAGACGAGAGAACTGAGATAGGAAATACAATAGCAATTGCAGAAAGAGCTCTAAAGGAACTGAAAATTGCTGAAACTGTTACTTTGGTGCAGGAAGAACGCTCCAAGCACTTTCATATATGGATTTTTCCTAATCAGGAGTGGATGCTGGAAAAATTCGGATATGGTTTGCAGTATCTGCGTGATATCAATGCTTTTGCCAAAGATAATGCTTCTGATGCGGATATTGAAAACGTGATAAGTACTGCCGAAGAAATCAAGAAATACATAGAAAGCGAAGACAAATATGACTAAAATCATTCCAATAAAAGAGCTAAAAATATAAGAAACTGCAGCAAGAGAGCTTCCTAAGGATATTGAAGAAAGAGTACAAGTTTACTGGAATGAACTTACAGCAAAGTACCCGGGGATGTTTAATGGGGCGTTATATTCTGTAATCAATATCGGATATGGTCGATGGAATCATCGCGAGGAAAACAAATTCAGTCAGTGAATTTGGATCGAGATTCGATTCAATCGCTGATTTTGTATTTGTGGCCGTTTGTCTGGTAAAGATTCTTTCAGTAATAGATAATTCGGTATGGCTGTATGCATGGACGGCGGTTATCGCTTTAATAAAGATAATCAACATTCTTTCCGGGTATGCCATGCAGAAGAAATATGTTGCGGTGCATACGACGATGAACAAGGTGACGGGCGTGCTGCTTTTCATGTTTCCGCTGACATTATCAATAATCCCTTCATGATATGGGGAAGGTACAGAAAAAAGCTGTTTCGATATTATCTGCCGATATCATTTCAATTCCATCATACACAGATGGATGGTGCCCATGCAGGTAGGTTTCTTGCAAATCTACAAAATGAAATCAAGCAGTTACGATAGCAAATTTGTCGGGCTGATAATAAGCAAAACCGAAAGGTATTCCGTCCGACTCTACTCTCCGTAGGTACCATATTTTATGGTGCTGATTTACAATCTGTGCATGGAGGTAAGAACGAATATGAACCAATATGTTACAGGTGCAGTGATTAAGGAACTGCGGGAAAAGAACAGGATGACACAGCTTCAGCTGGCTGAAAAGTTGGGAGTGACTGATAAAAGCATCTCAAAATGGGAAACTTCGAGAGGGCTTCCAGATATTACCCTGCTGGAGCCTATAGCTGAGGTATTTAAGATTTCAGTTACGGAGCTGATATCCGGCAATACCATTCATAATGCGAATGTATCCGCAAATATGCTGCGGTCTAAATTTTATGTCTGCCCGGTCTGTGGGAATGTAATACACAGCATGGGCGAAGTGGCGATTCATTGTCATGGCATCCAGCTTATTCCTTTAGAGGCAGAGCATTCAGATGAGCATCACATGGTTTTCATCGAGCGCGTTGAGGATGAATACTATGTGCGGATTGACCACAGCATGACGAAGGAGCATTATATTTCGTTTGTGGCGGCGGCTTCATCCGGTGATATGCAGATAGTAAAGCTTTATCCGGAGGGAGGTGCTGAGGCACGGTTTAAGATCAAGGAAGTCAGAAGAATCTTCTTTTACTGTAACCGTGATGGCCTGTTTTCAATCGATCCGGTAAAGGGCATTGATGACAAGGAAAGCGGATATGATGATTCCAAGGAACGAAGGGAACTGGAAAAGGCAGCGGACATGCTGTTTGGATAGGAGACAGTCGGTTATGGACAATACAACTGAATTGCTTGGTTGCGGTGGAACTCAAGAGAAGAAAATTTAAGACATCGTATTTAGGGCAGCATGATCCCGGAGGATAACAAAGAATGATCATTCATCCTATTGAGCCTGTTTTTAATAATGAATCTGAAGTATTGATTTTGGGAAGCTTTCCGTCAGTTAAATCACGAGAGGCTATGTTTTTCTACGGGCATCCGCAAAACAGGTTCTGGAAGGTCATAGCGTCGTTATATGATGAGGAGATTCCGACCAATATAGAAGAAAAGAAAGCTCTCTTGCTTAAAAATCATTTAGCAGTTTGGGATGTAATAGCACAGTGTGATATTGAAGGTTCCTCTGATTCATCAATAAAAAATGTGGTGGCGAATGATCTTTCTGTCATACTTGATAATGCACAGATCAAGGCTATTTATGTTAATGGAAAAACAGCTGAGAAATATTATAAAAAATATATTGAGAAAACAATAGGAAGAAAAGCTATATGCCTTCCTTCCACGAGTCCGGCAAATGCAATGTGGAGCTTCGACAGACTCTTAGAAGAATGGCGTGTGATTTTGGATAATTGAGAACCGTGTTTTATGGCATTGGTGACAGAGGAACTAGGTCTGATTTTTAATCATTGATGGTTGTTGCAGGATATGCAGCAGCCATTTTTTTATAAAAAATTACTCTGTAATTACTATAAAAAAACTCCACTATGGATGCTGAAATTAGCACAACATAGCAATTTTTGCAATGCGAGTGGCAAACGTTACAATGGGATTTGAGGATATGGAAAGGTATTATGTAACAGTCAGGAATACCTCATCGGTCAGCGTATGCTGACTGATCCCCTTTTGGGGAAGTTTTTAGAGATGGGATGAGGATTTTGGTGGAAGGAGAATAGGCATGTTTGAGGAAATAAAAGAAAAATTTGAAAAGATCGGAATCATTCCGGTTGTGGTATTAGAGGATGCAAAGGATGCACACCCGCTTGGAGAGGCACTTATGAAGGGCGGTCTTCCTGCAGCAGAGGTTACATTCAGAACAGATGCGGCAGAAGAGGTCATAAAAATTCTTTCGAAGGATTTTCCCCAAATGCTTGTTGGAGCAGGCACAGTACTTACCTGCGAACAGGCAGACAGAGCAATGGCAGCAGGTGCAAAGTTTATAGTTGCACCCGGTTTTAATCCTACTGTAGTGAAGCATTGTCTGGAGAAGGGCTACCCTGTAACTCCCGGTGTTCAGACTCCCAGTGAGATGGAGCAGGCAATGGAACTCGGACTTGATTTTGTAAAGTTTTTCCCTGCTGAACCTGCAGGCGGACTTTCAATGATAAAGGCATGCGCAGCACCATATACAAAGCTTAAATTTATGCCTACAGGCGGAATAAATAAAGATAACGTAAGAGACTATCTTGGATTTAAAAAAATAGTTGCCTGCGGTGGAACCTGGATGGTAAAGGGAGATCTTATCAAGGCAGGAGATTTTGATACAGTTGAGAAACTTACCAGAGAAGCAGCAGATATTGTTAAAGAAATCAGAGGCTGAAGCTTTCTCATATACAGATGCCGGACATAGTTTCTTAAATGTAGTGCTGTTGTCATCAAATGCATCGTTTTTTTACGCAGAATAAATTGTCATTCTGCAAGACGGAAGAATGAGTCGTACCCCGGATTATTTTATATTAACTCGATTAAATGATTGAATAATAATTCCGGCAGCAGACCTGCATGAGTCATACAAAAACATGTATTTATAGAGGAGTAAGTCAGAAAAGAAATTTAGTTGTTTTTTAGAAATGATCAATAATTTATAGATTTTTGAACGCATTTTCATTTTGTGTTCAGGAAGTCATGGGAAAACAAAAATCGGAGGTTATACAGAATTATGGAAATGACACTTAGATGGTACGGAAAGGATTTTGACACCGTAACACTTGAGCAGATAAGACAGATTCCCGGAGTAAAGGGAGTTATTACAACACTTTATGATACAAAGCCGGGTGAAGTGTGGAGCCGTGAGAGAATAAAGGCAATGAAGGCAGAAGTTGAGGCAGCAGGACTCAAGGTAGCAGGCATTGAGAGCGTTAACGTTCATGAGGACATTAAGCTTGGAAAGCCCAGCCGTGACCAGCTTATAGATAACTATATCGAGACTCTTAAGAACCTCGGTGAAGAGGACATTCACATGGTATGTTACAACTTCATGCCTGTATTTGACTGGACACGTACCGAGCTTGCAAGAAAAAGACCTGATGGCTCAACAGTTCTTGCATATACTCAGGAAGCTGTTGATGCACTGGTTCCCGAGGAAATGTTTAATTCAATCGCAGGTGACACAAACGGCTCTGTTATGCCGGGATGGGAACCTGACAGACTTGCTCATGTAAAGGAGCTTTTCGAGGAGTACAAGGATATTACAGATGAGGATCTGTTTGAGAATTTGAAGTATTTCCTTGAGAAAATAATGCCTGTATGTGATAAGTACGACATAAACATGGCTATACATCCAGATGATCCCGCATGGCCGGTATTCGGACTTCCTAGAATCATCATCAATAAGGAAAACATCCATCGCATGATGAAGATGGTTGATAATCCGCATAACGGTGTTACCTTCTGCTCAGGCTCTTATGGAACAAACTTAGAGAATGACTTACCTGATATGATAAGAAGCCTCAAGGGAAGAATTCATTTTGCACATGTTCGTAATCTTAAGTTCAATTCTCCTACTGATTTTGAGGAAGCTGCGCATCTTTCAAGCGATGGAAGCTTTGATATGTATGAGATTGTTAAAGCACTATATGATATCGGATTTACAGGACCTATCCGTCCCGACCATGGACGTATGATCTGGGGAGAAAAGGCAATGCCCGGCTATGGTCTTTATGACAGAGCACTCGGAGCAGCATATATCAACGGACTCTGGGAAGCTATTGAAAAAAGTAGTAAATAAGAGGCTTATTTAGGTTCAATAGTAAAAAAAGTTATAAAGATAATTAAGGAGAGCAGTCTAAGGCAATAGCTAATGATGGCGTCAAATTGATTATAGATAAAACCGTAGATCGAAATAAGAGGAAGAGAGATGAAATTAACTAACGAAGGAATTAAGGATAGAGAAGCCTGGGAGAAAAAAGGCTATAGCCTTCCCGGTTATGATAGAGAAAAAATGGTTGAAAAGACCAGAAAGAACCCTACGTGGATTCATTTTGGTGCCGGAAATATTTTCAGGGCTTTTCAGGCAAATGTAGTAGAGAAGCTGTTAAATGAAGGAATAACAGATACAGGTCTTATTGTTGCAGAGGGTTATGATTACGAGATCATTGAAAAATATAACAGACCCTGCGATGACCTGAGTATACTTGCAACACTAAAGGCTGACGGAACAGTTGAAAAGAAGGTAGTAGGCTCTATAGCAGAGTCATGCATACTGGATGAGGAGAACAAAAAGGAAATCGGAAGACTTCGCGAGATTTTCCGCAGTTCCTCGCTTCAGATGGTCAGCTTCACAATCACAGAGAAGGGCTATAAAACCCGCGCATACATGGATAAGGTTGTGGGCCTTCTTTTGGAGAGATATAAAGCAGGAAAACTTCCGATTTCAGTTGTTTCAATGGATAACTGCTCACACAACGGAGACAAGCTTAAAGAAGCTGTAGTTGAAATCGCAAATGAGTGGGTTACAGTCGGAAAATGTGAAAGCGGATTTACAGACTATATTACAGACAAAGAGCTAGTGGCTTTCCCTCTTTCCATGATCGATAAAATAACACCCCGCCCGGATGATACGGTTAAGGAAATGCTTATTGCTGACGGAGTTGAAGGCGCAGAGCCTATTGTTACCACAAAGCATACTTACGTTGCAAATTTCGTTAATGCAGAGGAAACGGAATATCTGGTTGTTGAGGATCTTTTCCCCAACGGAAGACCTGAGCTGGAAAAGGGCGGAATCATTTTTACAGACAGAGAAACAGTTGATAAGACAGAGAAGATGAAGGTTTGCACATGTCTTAATCCCCTTCATACCTGCCTTGCGATTTTCGGCTGCCTCCTTGGATATACAACAATTCATGATGAAATGGACGATGCCGCTCTGAAAAAAATGGTGACAATCCTTGGTAAGGATGAGGGAATGAAGGTGGTTGTTGATCCTAAGGTTCTTTCACCCGATGAATTCCTGGATGCAGTGCTTACAAAGAGACTTCCCAACCCGTTCATGCCTGATACACCGCAGCGTATAGCCTGCGACACATCACAAAAGCTCCCAATCCGTTTTGGTGAGACAATTAAGGCATACAGAGCAAGTGACAAGCTTAGCACAGACAGCCTTAAGGTAGTTCCCATGGTTATCGCCGGATACTTAAGATATCTTGAGGGAATCGATGATGAGGGAAAAGAATTCGAGCAGAGCCCGGATCCGCTTCTTTCAGAGTTAAAAGCACTTTCTCCCGAAGAAGTATTAAAGAGAGAAGATGTTTTTGGTGTTGACCTCTATGCGGACAGCCTTGCGAACAGAGCACTTGAGCTTTATGAAAAAATGAAGGGCAATGGTAATGTAAGAAAGGAACTTGAAAGTCTATGATGAATTTTATGGATAAAGATTTCCTGCTTTCAAATAATACGGCTAAAGAGCTTTTTGAGGCAGTTAAGGATGAACCGATTATAGATTTTCATAATCATTTAAACCCAAAAGAAATCTACGAGGACAAGTGCTTCGACAACATGGCACAGGTCTGGCTCGGAGGCGATCATTATAAATGGCGTGCCATGAGAGCAAACGGGATTTCTGAGAAACTGATAACCGGTGACGGTGATGATTTTGAGAAGTTTATGGCATGGGCAGAAACGGTGCAGAACCTTATAGGTAATCCTTTATATCATTGGACACACCTTGAGCTTCAGAGATACTTTGGAGTAGATGAGCCTCTTAATCCGGATAATGCTAAAAAGATATGGGATAAATGCAACGAGATGCTGCATAAAAAGGAGTTTTCAGTAAGGAACCTTTTAAGAATGCAGAATGTAGCCGTGCTTTGCACGACCGATGACCCGGTAGACAGTCTTGAATGGCATAAGAAAATTAAAAAGGACGGCTTTGAGATCAAGGTACTTCCGAGTTTCAGACCTGAGAAGGCATTAGGGATCGAAAAAGAGGGCTTTGCCGATTATATTGGGACTCTTAGCAGAACCGTAGAATTCCATCTGGGTGATTCAGAGTCTATTTTAAAAGCACTTGAGCTCAGACTTTCTTTCTTCCTGGAAAATGGATGCAGAGTTTCAGATCATAGTCTTGAGGGACTTTTCTTTGTTCCGACAACGAGAAAAGAAGTTGATAAGATTATAAGCGATAAGCTTGAAGGAAAAGAACTTACCGAGGAACAGATTGGTAAATATAAAGGATACATGCTGACAGAGCTTGGAAAAATGTATGCTAAGCATGATATCGTTATGCAGCTTCATATCGGTGCTATCAGAAATAATTCAGAGAGATTTTTCAAAAAGCTTGGAGCCGATACCGGTTTTGATGCACTTAACGACTTTAACTATGCACCGCAGTTATCGGCACTTCTTTCCGCTATGGATTTAAATGACGAGCTTCCAAAGACAATATTGTATTGCCTTAATCCTAAGGATACGGAAATGCTTGTAGCTATGGCAGGAACCTTCTGCGGCAATGAAAAAGGAATAAAGAGCAAGGTTCAGCCCGGAGCAGCCTGGTGGTTCTGTGACCATAAAAACGGTATGGAGAGACAGATTGAGGCTATGTCTGATGGGGGACTTATCTCCACATCGATAGGTATGCTTACTGATTCGAGAAGCTTTTTGTCCTTCCCCCGCCACGAACTCTACCGCAGAATTTTGTGCAACAAGATCGGCACATGGGTAGAGAACGGAGAGTATCCAAAGGATGATGCTTATTTAAAAAATATGGTTAAGAACATCTGCGGAAAAAATGCAGCAGAGTATTTTGGATTTTGAAATATAAAACTTTAGACTGGGAGACAAGAAATGGATTTAAAACTTAGAGATAAAAAAGATTGTAAATATGATGCGGTTTCACTTGGCGAGGTAATGCTCAGATTTGATCCCGGCGAAGGACGAATTCGCACAGCAAGACAGTTCAAGGTATGGGAAGGAGGCGGAGAGTATAACGTTATCCGCGGTCTTAGACGCTGCTTTGGAATGGATACAGCTGTAATCACAGCTTTTGCTGATAACGAAGTAGGACACCTTGTTGAGGATTTCATTCTGCAGGGCGGCGTGGATACAAAGCTCATTCACTGGAAAAAAACTGACGGAATCGGACGTGAGTGCAGAAACGGAATCAACTTTGTAGAAAGAGGCTTTGGAATCAGAGGAGCACTTTCCTGCTCAGACAGAGCAAACACTGCAATTTCACAGGCTACAGATAAGGAATTTGACTTTGACTATATCTTTGGCGAGCTTGGAGTTAGATGGTTCCATACAGGCGGAATATATGCAGCTCTTTCAGAACAGTCAGCAGATACCGTTGTAAAGGCGATCAAAACTGCAAAGAAATATGGAACAGTGGTTTCCTACGACCTTAACTACAGAGCTTCCATGTGGTCAGCAATTGGTGGCCAGAAGAAGGCACAGGAGGTTAATAAGGAAATCGCAAAGTACGTAGACGTAATGATAGGAAACGAAGAAGACTTCACAGCATGCCTTGGTTTTGAGATTGAAGGAAACGATGAGAACCTTAAAGAGCTCAATCTTGATGGGTATAGAAAGATGATCGATGAAGCTGCTAAGGTATATCCGAACTTCAAGGTAGTTGCAACCACACTTCGTACTGTAAAAACAGCTACAGTAAACGATTGGTCAGCTCTTTGCTGGGCAGATGGACAAATCTTCAAGGCTAAGGACTATAAGGGACTTGAGATTCTCGACAGAGTAGGCGGAGGAGATTCCTTCGCATCAGGTCTTGTTTACGGACTTATGACAACAGGGGATGCTGCAAAGGCAGTTGAGTACGGTACAGCTCACGGTGCACTTGCCATGACAACACCAGGCGATACAACAATGGCAACCTGCGCAGAGGTTGAAGCTATTATGGGCGGCGCCGGTGCAAGAGTAAAGCGATAAGAACGTAGTGAACTTTATAATTTAAGACTTCTTGTGTGCAAAATCGGAAATGTGCTCAAGATGATATATAGTTGAGAAAAACACTAAAAGGAGAAACATGATGAGAGTTATGTTTCTCCTTTTTTTTATCGTATAGGATATGACGTTGTAATTCCTATACGATAAAAAACGCTCCGATATGGATGCACATTGGTGCGAGAGGATTTTGAAGAACAATTATCGAGAATTTTTTGTAAAGTTTGAATTTATATATTGATTTATTAGAAGTAATAGGTTATATTCTTAGCAACAGCGGAAAACGTTTTCCAACAAGAAGGAGAATTTATGAACTTAAGTGCTATATACCATAGAATGTCAGAACAGTATTGCTATCCACTTGATCAGGATCAGCTTATTATCAATATCAAAACCGGCTATGATGTAGACAGGATATATATCTACCACGGAGACCCCTATGATGCGGGGATCATGGGTGGAAGTGAGAAATGGAGCGGCAGGAAGGAAGAGATATATTTCAAAAAGAGGCTTAAGGATCACATCTGGTGGACGACAACTCTTCGCCCTGAGTACAAGAGATGTAAATACTATTTTGAGATTCATTCTGGTGATGAGTGCATCTACTATTTTGAGGATGGTTTTCTTACCGAGGAAGAGATGAATCAGGAGGGAAAGACCCTTTCTCATTTCATCATGCCGTGGATGAATGCTGCGGATGTATGCAAAACTCCGGGCTGGGTAAATGATACGGTGTGGTATCAGATTTTTCCCGAGAGATTTTGTAACGGTGATGAGAGCATAAATCCTGAAATTTGTATGGAATGGCAGAGCGGAAAAGTAGGAATGCATGACTACTACGGCGGTGACATTCGGGGTATAAGGGATAAAATTCCTTATCTGAAGGAACTTGGAATAACGGGCCTGTACTTAAACCCTGTGTTTGAAGCACACAGTAACCACAAGTACAACACCAGGGATTACAAGAAAGTGGATCCGTCTTTCGGAACAAATGAGGATCTTAAGATGCTGGTCAAAGAAGCGCATGAGGCTGGTATAAAAGTAATGCTTGATGCGGTTTTCAATCACACTGGCTCAGACCATCCCATGTGGGTGGATATTCTTGAAAAAGGTCAGGAATCAAGGTATGCAGACTGGTACATGATAAATAAATGGCCGGTTGAGCAGGGGCGCGACACCAGGGACGGAAGATATTATTCCTTTGCTTTTGCGGAATATATGCCAAAGCTCAATACCAATAACCCGGAGGTACAGGATTATCTATTGGATATCATTAGATTCTGGATTGATGAATTTGATATTGACGGCCTGCGGTTTGACGTGGGAAATGAGATTTCACACTCTTTTCTTAAAGCTGTGAGATATATGACCAAGCGTATGAAGGACGACTTTTATCTTCTCGGAGAAATCTGGCATGATTCAATGTCATGGCTCCACGGAGATGAGTATGACTCAGTTATGAACTATCCTCTTTCAACTGCAATTGCAGATTTCTGGGTATATAAAAACAGAGGAAGAGAGACCTTTGAGTATGATATAAACAGATGCTTTACCATGTATTACTCACAGGTAAATGATGTGCTGTTTAATCTACTTGACTCACATGACACAAACAGACTATTTGAAAAAGCTGAGAAAAACGAAGATATATTCTACCAGCAGCTTGCTGTGCTTTTCACAATGCCTGGAAGTCCCTGCATATATTACGGAACAGAGGTCATAATGGATGGGACATACGATCCTGACTGCCGCAGATGTATGCCATGGGATGAGATTGATGCAGGGAAAAAGGATGCAGAGATTTCCGAGATGAAGAAGCTGATCGGAATGAGGCAAAATCTTCAGGCATGTAAGAGCAGAAACTTTCATTTCCCTAACGATATAGAAAAGGACAGGGTAGTGGAATATCTTAAGATTGGTGAGAATGAGAGTCTTCAGGTTTATCTGAACTGCGAGAAGGAAGATGTAAAAATAAATTTAAAGGATAACGCGGAGGTGGTTTACAGCCGCAAGTGGAATCAAAATGATGACGGAAGCGGATTGCTTGGGGTAAACGGTATTTTGATTATAAAAGTATGATTTCATGAGCATGTTTACATTTTTTGTGCAAGAAGTCATAATATACTGAATAATAATATGAAAGCAGCCTGCATTTAATGCTTAAAATGCAGGCTGTTTTTTAGTAAGTTTTTTCAAGTGCTTTAGCAAGTCTTATATACGGTACCGAGTTATTTCTTTATAAAGGTTTTCTTGCTGTATTTGTAATCGTCTTTAATTTTTCCCTTGGAGCCATTTACAAATTTTCCGTTTAGTTTTTTGCCCTTCTTGTCATAGGATATCTTAACCGCTTTCTTAAGTGCAGGTTTTCCTTCGCCATAGCTTAAAACAACGGGTGAATACTTTCCGTATCCGTAAGCGGTAACCTTTGCCTTTTTATCAATCTTGAAGGTTTCTTTATGCCATCCGTCAAGGTATAAAACTGCTGTAGTGAGGCCGGGGCCTATGAAATAGGATTTGCTCTTGTTAAGAACGATTGAACCTTTGCCGGTAAAGTGTAAGTTTGTAGGCCAGTTTGCACCGGATACATGAAGAGCTTTAAGGTAATTCTTGCCAACAAGCTTGATATTAAAGGTTTTACCCATGTTTCTGATATCAAGGTAGCAGGTATCATCATTGTAATTCTTAAGCGTAAGAGTGTTGGTGTTATAATCGTAGCTTATACCATCCACGGTCTTTATATTTGAGTTGAAATCCTTGATTGCATAAGGGTCACCGAATATGGTCTTATTTGTTTTGTAATCATTTTCCTTACGAAGAACTACATAGGAAGTTCTAAGATAAATATTTGGCCAATAAAATGGTTTATTCTTATTTGACTTATTCTTATAAGCATCAATCCATTTGGCATTCTTCACATCTTCCGCATCAGAAGAGCCGTCATCGCTATATGAGAATGAGAACTCATACAAATCTATTGCTGAATAGATGGAAGTCGATTTATTGGAGCAGGAAAAGGTCAGATACAGATCATGTTTACCTGTTATATCCTTTTTGTTAAAACCGGCTTTGAAGGTTTCCTCAACAGCTTCTGACAGACTCTTTGTGCTCTTTGACATCTGCCATTCACCAAATTTTGTGCCGTTTTCACTATCTAAGGTTATTGATATTTTTACGGAATCTGTGCTTGGCTTTGAATACTTGAAAGTTATGCCTGTTACGGCTGTTCCTTCAGGACCAAATTCAACACCTTTAAATAAGGCCTTGTCGCCATCGGTTATTGTGGATAGCTTGGCTGTTCCGTCGGCATCGGAATTTAGGCCTACGCCATTTGTGACAGAATAATCTCCGTCCACATTTGCAGCCTTTACCACACGGGTGCCTGATTCGGCATTTACAACGGACACATAACCCGGAATGCCAAGAGGCGCTGTGCCTGTAAAGGTTAAAGCCATTGCTACTGCGATAGTTGATACTGTTTTTAATACTCTCCTCATCATAAGCTTTTTTTCCTCCGAGATAAATCGAAATCTAGCACATCGTTCAGACGGTAACCCTGCTCCTCTTTAAATAGTTGGGGATGAAGGTCTGATAAAACAAACGATGTACTATCGGTTTAATGTATAGAATAATTATATCATTTTGAACACTTTAATTTGGCAAGTTTATAAATTGTTTAGAAAACGAGTATGGTATTTGAATTTGCAGTTGTATGGTGAAAGGGGAAATACGGGAAAAATTAGAACAATTTATGGTATGCTTTTTTATATTATTACGTTTATTTTCTGGAATTATGATATTATAATATGGTAGCTCGATTTAGCTTTATTATAGTTCGGTAAGTCATAAAACAGAGATAAAAACAATTGTGTCAAATAAGTTTTGGGGGATATTTGGGGAGAAAATGGACAAAATAACAGCTTTATCTGACAACATGAAAAAGCGCCTCATCGGTAAGGACGATGTTATAAGGAAGGTTATAACGGTTCTTCTAGCAGGAGGTCACGTACTTTTGGAGGATGTGCCGGGAGTCGGGAAAACATCACTTGCAAGGGCACTTGCTGATTCACTTTCCTGCAGTTTTTCAAGGATACAGTGTACACCTGATACTATGCCTTCCGACATAACAGGACTTTCTGTTTATCATATGGATAAGGGAGAATTTGAAGTCCTTCCGGGCCCAATTGTAAATCAGATAGTTCTTGCGGATGAGATTAACCGCACATCACCAAAGACGCAGGCGTCGCTTCTTGAAGCCATGGAGGAGAGACAGGTTACCATAGACGGAAATACCATTCCGATCCCGGAACCATTTATTGTAATAGGAACCCAGAACCCCATGGAGATGACGGGAACCTACCCTTTGCCGGAGGCCCAGCTTGACAGATTCATGATGAAGCTCTCTGTGGGATACCCTTCAAAGGAAAGCTCTGTACAGATAGCCGATGATTTTTTGCAGGGTGTTCTTCATCAAAAAACTGAGGCTGTGCTTTCAGCGGAAGACATCATTTCGATGAGGGAAGAAGTATCGAAAGTGGAAATCCATAAGGACCTTGTTGATTATGCGGTCAGCGTTGTCGAGGAAACAAGAAAACATCACAGCGTAAAATGTGGTGCAAGTCCCAGGGCACTTCTTGATCTTCTAAGAGCATCTCAGGCAAGGGCATACATTGATGACAGGGACTACTGCGTACCGCTTGATATTTTAGAGACTGCGAAGGATGTGCTTCCACACAGACTGATATTATCGGCGGAGGCGAGGATGAACAAAATGACGCAGGAGACTGTGATGCTGCAGATATTGAATAATCATCCTGTTCCACAGTAATAAATTCAGACATTGAATTATCATCCTGCATCATAGTAAATAATTGAAATATAATAAGCGATATTTAGCAATATATTTAATGTTAAGCAGTGAACTATATATTGAAGAATATAACTTTTAAAGAACATATCTTTACGGTGCTGTAATGAAAATCAATTATAAAAGGTTGATTGTTTTTCTTTTAATCTTAATAGCAGCTATAGTATGGGCATCATATATGGGAGGTGCGCTTCCGTATATGTGCCTTTTCAGTATGCTTTTCTATCTGCCCATCTCGGCTGTTTACATTCTTGTAAGCAATCATTTTTTCCAGGTATATCAGGAACTCCCTTCAAGGCGTGTTATGAAAAATGAGGAACAACCGTATTCCCTTACTATTGAGGATGCAGGTTTTTTCAGAATAAATGATGCGGGACTATTAACAGAGGAAGTTCTTGCAACAACGCTTTTAAAAGCAGAAAAGGTCGTTAACCTCACGCCAAATGAGAGAGTTGTCATTAATGGAAACGTGTGCTGCAAGTATGCGGGAACCTACAATGTAGGACTGATAAGCGCATGTTTTCAGGACCCCTTCGGAATTTTTGGCGCTGTTTTTCAGGTTCCTGCTCCTTACAGAGTGACAGTTATGCCGATGATCACGGATATGGCGAACAAGGTTCTTGATTTTGAAAATCTAAAAAACAGCAGCAGGATAAGAAGTCTTGTGTTAAAAGAGCCAATCCCCGGCAATGAATTCAGGCCATACAGAGAGGGGGATCCTATAAAAAGCATTCACTGGAAAGCCAGCGCAGCTGCGGGAGAACTGATAAGCAGAACGCCGGATACACTGGAACTTCGGAAAATAGCACTGGTGCTCATAGCGGAGAACAAAGCTTCCGGAAACAGCGACCCTGAATTTATAAAAAGAAGAGATTACTTTTTGGAATTTGCAGTTTCTGCAGCTTACTACTACGCACAAAAAGGCGAGAGCATACAGATTCTGTACCCAAGAGGTGAACTGAAAAACATACAGGTTGCATCACTTGGCAGCTTTTCGGAATTCTATGAAGATATAGCAAAGGGCCCTTTTTATAACAGGGAAAGTGATATGGAAAAGCTTGCAAAAGAAAGCGAGAGCATGGCGGAAAATGAGCAGGACAGTATCATTATCACAGTCAGAGAAAGTGAATACGGAACAGAACATTTTCTGGAAATCAGAAACGGCAATAACTAGGATACTGCTTTTTGCCACAGCAGTTCTTTTGTGGAATCCTGCATTTGGTGGGATTCTGCTTGGCAGTTATTGTCTTTTTGAGGTAATGCTTCTTCTCGGAAGACTTAGCGTAGGGGACGGGTTCATCATAGGTGCCCAGATAGTAATAACCGGATTGCTTTTCATGTTTTTCCATGAGCTGCCGATGATGGATGCGGCTTACTATGAAGAGACCGGAAAGTCAATGCTCGGAGCGATAGGAACTATTGTGGCAGCAGCACTGGTAGCTTACCTTGTACTGCATGCACTTTCAAGGATCAAGATCCTCATTGCAGCTTTGATAATTGCAGAGGATGCGTTTATTGTATGGCAAAGCGTATACGGATATCAGGTCTTTAAGCTTGCTATCGCAATGGCACTGGTACTTACGCTTGTTATGCTGTGGAGATTTAGTCTGATCACACAGGGAAATAGCAGCATATTTATCAGATACAGGTGGCTTGTGTTCTTTATTCTTCTGGAAATACCTGTTTACTTCATCCCTGTCAGCGATAATCCGATAGATTGGAGCTTTGTATCAAGAATAGGATACAGAATTCAGGATGGCTTTGAGACCCTTGCGGAAAATACGGGATATTATCTGTCGGGACTTGGGGAGGGCTCTGTTTACCAGAGCGGCTACAGCGGACTTGGAGCGGCCCCCGGGAGCATTACGGGTAATGACAGAGAGGAGATTTACGTTTCCACAAAGGGGACTATGGACAGTCTCTACCTTACCGGTAAGATAATGACTGATAACCCCGAAGATATAGCAGAGGATATAAAGGGTAGGAAAATTCTGGATTTTTTATATGCACTATACTCACATGATGTTACAAGAGAGGAAGCAAAGTGCTACGGGAAAATTGAAAATTTATCCATAGAACTCGGATACTTACGGACCAGGGATGTGATAAGGCCGGAAAATACCCTGCGGATAGACTACGGAAAACAGGATGAATTGGACGATACCGGGACTACATTTAAGAGAACCCATAAAAAGGACGATATATATAATACGGCATATTTAAATGTGGACTACGGCAGCAGGTATCTTGAGAAAATAATGGAAAAACCTGTGAATATCAAGTGGCCTACATACTCCGAAATGGAAGACTACTGCAGCATTTTGTATGACTACCAGCTAAGCAGAAGCATTAGCGAAAGGGATTACAATAAATGGATTTCTGAAAAAAGAGATAACTCGGAATATCTGAAAATTGGAGATATGGTAACTCCAAGGATGAGAGAGCTTGCAGAAAAAATAACCGGGAATGCGGAAAGTGATTATGAAGCCTGCAGAGCTGTTGAGGCATATCTTAGACAGTACAAGTATTCAACAAATGTTGATAACAGCTACGATAATTATGTGGATGCATTCCTTTTTGAAACAGGAAAAGGCTACTGCGTACACTTTGCAAACGCCATGGTGCAGCTTCTTAGAATAAGTGGAATCCCCGCAAGATGTGTTGAGGGTTACTGCTATGCTTTTCCGAATACAAGGACCGGAACCTTTGCAATAACCGGTGACAGGGCACACGTGTGGGTTGAAGCCTACCTTGAAGGAATAGGATGGGTTCCTTTTGAACCGACAGCAGTCAGAAGGACATCAATCGATACCGGATGGAACATAACAATGCCTGAGGCTGAGAGTACAATAGAAGATAGTGAAGAGGCTGTAGAGAAAAAAGAAGATGAATTCTACATCCCCGAAATTCCCGAGGAGGCTGAGGAAGCTATTGATGACGAGGCAGCCGGTGCAGGTGAGGGTGAAATACATTTTATTGATGTGAGAGTAATTGCAAAAACCATGGGGACAATCTTGCTTGGTCTCATACTTTACGTGGTACTTATGGTGATTGCAGTTATATTAATAAGAAAGCTCAGATACAGAGCGGCTCCACTCTCAGGAAAACTTGAAAAGAATATGAAAGATATTTTGTGGCTTATGAACAGGGAATTTT
Source organism: Butyrivibrio sp. AE3004 (assembly GCF_000703165.1). NCBI lineage: Bacteria > Bacillati > Bacillota > Clostridia > Lachnospirales > Lachnospiraceae > Butyrivibrio > Butyrivibrio sp. AE3004. The sequence goes on along the minus strand of NZ_JNLQ01000002.1, from coordinate 2,771,602 downwards.
TGGGGCCAGGCGAGATGGCAAATGTCCTTGAAGATTACCTACAATATTTACCTGAGGGTGAGATGGTTGAAGGAGACAGACTTGATATAAAGAATTTGAGGGAATTATCAGGTCACATTTTTAAGGTTTATTACAGACAGAGATTTGCAGGAAGAGACGCAACCGGCATAGAAGTAAGAGATGCCGAATATTTAAGGAAACATCTGATTGCAAGGTATATAAAAAATATGAGACCATGGAAGAAAATGTAAGGAGTTTAAATGAACGTTTTTGATATCATAGGGCCTATCATGATCGGCCCATCAAGTTCCCATACTGCAGGTGCGGTGAGACTTGGAAGAGTAGTAAACAAGCTTATAGATGAGAGGAAACTGAATAAAGTTGAGATCACTTTATCCGGTTCTTTTGCCCAGACTTACAAAGGGCACGGAACAGACAAGGCTCTTCTTGCCGGAATCATGGGCTATAAAAGTTACTCACCCGAAATAAGGGATGCCCTGGAAATAGCAAAGGAGCGAGGGATAGAGTACATATTTTTAAAGGAAAACATAAAGGGTGCTCATCCAAACACTGCCAAAATCCACTATTTTCTTGATGACGGAACGGAAGGTGTGATGCAGGGAGCAAGCATCGGAGGCGGAAATATACTGGTAAATCAGATAAACGGGATGGAGGTTAATTTCAACGGAGAAAACAATACCATACTCGTAATGCATGAGGATAAGCCCGGGGTAATCGCCAGCGTGACAAATATGATGCACTGGGAACATGAGGACCTTAATATATCAAACTTTCACTTATCCAGACAGGAAAAGGGCGGAGAAGCGATAATGACCATAGAGATAGACAATAAGCCTCCGGAGACACTTGTAAGTGAGATAAGACAGATAGAGCATGTTCTTAATGCCATACTGATTAAGAGAGTCTGAGGGAAAATATGATCAAATACGAAACCATAGATGAACTTGTAAAAGAAGCTGAAAAAAGGAACATCAAGATAAGCGAGCTTGCGCTGGAGGATCAGGCAAAGAGCATGGAAATGACAGAGCAGACTCTTTATGAAAAGATGGAGATAAGCTTTGAAGTTATGAAAAGCTCTGTAACGGAAGGCATGAAAAAAGACCAGCGCTCAACCTCAGGACTCACAGGCGGAGAAGGTTACCGTATGAACGAGTATGTGGAAAATAATGACGGAGGCCTGTGCGGAAGCTTTTTATCAAAGGCAATAGCAAGAGCGCTCTCTGTTGCGGGCTGCAATGCTTCCATGGGAAGGATTGTTGCGGCTCCGACTGCAGGAAGCTGCGGGATACTTCCTGGGTGCCTTGTGTCTTTGTATGAAGACAGAGGCTTTGATGAGAAGGACATTATCATGTCCATGTTTACAGCAGGTGCTGTGGGAATGGTCATAGCAAACAGGGCAAGTATCGCAGGAGCCGAGGGCGGATGCCAGGCTGAGTGCGGAAGTGCGGCGGCTATGGCAGCAGCTGCGCTCACAGAGCTTATGGGCGGAACACCTTCCCAGTGCGCAGATGCCTGTGCCATGGCAATCTCCAACCAGATGGGACTTGTATGCGATCCTGTTGCAGGACTTGTTGAGATACCATGCATAAAAAGAAACGTGTCGGGACTTATGATAGCTTTCTCCAGTGCTGATATGGCACTTGCCGGAATAAAGGCAAATATCCCTGTTGATGAATGCATCGATGCCATGAAGGAAGTCGGGGATGCGATGTCTGTTACACTTAAAGAAACTGCGGGAGGCGGCCTTGCAACAACACCTACCGGAAGGAAACTTAAGGAAAAGCTGCAATTTGGTACGGATGAGTGAAAAATTTCAATAACTACAAATTTATCAAAGCCATAGTGAGTCAAGTAGATGACCTGCTATGGGGCCGACGAACAACAGGGGGGACGTTGTTGATGTAGATGAGATGGTAAAATTTGCGTCGGAAGTATTAAACAAGAGAAAAAACATAGTGATTGATGAATGGAAAGAGCTTACATACTCTCAACTTTTACAGCTTGGAACTTCAGCGGGAGGTGCCAGAGCTAAGGCTATAATTGCCTGGAATGAACAGTCAAATGAAATCAGATCCGGTCAGATTGAGGCAGGAGATGGATTTGATTATTGGCTAATTAAATTTGATGGGGTTGGTAAAAATGGCGATCATAATCTTGAAGACAGCGTAGAATATACCCATTATCAAATGGCAATAGACGCAGGTATAGAAATGAGCGAATGTAGAATCCTGCCTGAAAACGGAAGAAATCATTTTATGACCAAGAGATTCGACAGAGTAGATGGTAAAAAGGTTCATATGCAGACACTCTCAGCAATAGGTCATATAGACTATAATATCCCAGGGCTTTGCAGCTATGAGCAGGCAGCAATGTATATGGATGAGATGCGCCTTGGCGTCAATGAAATAGAGAAACTTTTCAGAAGAATGGTTTTCAACGTTATAGCTGTTAATCAGGATGATCATGTGAAAAATATCTCTTTTCTCATGGATAGAAAGGGTACATGGCGACTGGCACCGGCATATGATCTGACCTTTGCCTATTCACCGGAAAATAAATGGCTAAAAGCTCATCAGATGAGAATCAATCAAAAGACAGAAAATATAACTAGAGAAGATATCATTACTTCCGGCATCAATATGGGAATTAAGAAAACGAGAATTAATGCAATAATAGATAAGGTTACTGACGCTATTGGAAAATGGCAACAGTTTGCGGAAAAATCCGGAATCCGGGAAGAAACCTATGAAATAATTAGTGATATTATGCATAGGAATAGTATATAAAAAATTGTAGGTATATTGTACCAAAGTTATAGTAGATGGAATACTTGATTCAGATATTGCCAGATTAAATGACATTGTTAAATCAGTATGTTAAAAATCTAAGGTCACAAGAAAATATATGAGAGAATTGGACAGACAAAGAATTCATGATAAAGAGCTGACAGAAAAGGTATCATATCATGGTAAATCGCTCAGTAGGCATTCTTTAGGGCAGAGAGCATCAGCTTTGATTCTTTTTATGCTAACACAACATGATAGTGATGTTATTATCATAGATTAATCTGAAGATGATTTGGATAACCAAGTTATTTATGAAGAACTAATTCAAACAATAAAAAAAGAAAAATATGCAATATATATTTGCTATTACCTTCCCTCTAAGGGGGAAGGTATTTTATGTTAATTGTTTATTAATAAATTAAAAAGTTAAGATTTATCTAAATATCAATACACATGTCCGCAAATTGCGGAATATCGAGCCTCGTGTCCGAGGCACAAAATCCATTTGTGAAATATGTCTTAAATAACATCTGATTGTGAAATTTATTTTTCATGATGTGACAATTGCCGAAATTATAAAATTATTATAAACTTTTAACTCGGATAAAAATGTAATTTAAGATTTAACAAAAGTGCGACATTGTTGATGCAATTTAATTTAGACTTGTAAAAAGTGCGTGTTTATGGGGATTTCGTATGAAAGTATTAATGGTTAATAAGTTTCTCTATCCCAATGGGGGATCGGAGACGTACATTTTTAAATTGGGCGAAGCTCTTGTGGCTAATGGTCATGAGGTGCAGTACTTCGGTATGGAGCATGAGGGCAGATGTGTAGGCAACAATGTGAATGCTTATACCTCTGACATGGACTTCCACAATGCGAGTAAGCTTGAGAAAATGACTTATCCATTAAAAACTATATATTCCAAGGATGCAAGAGTGAAAATCAGGCGTGTACTCGATGACTTCAAGCCTGATGTGGTACATCTCAACAATTTCAACTATCAGCTCACTCCATCAATAATCCTCGAAATAGTTAAGTGGAGAAAAGAGACCGGGCATAAGTGCAAGATAGTATTTACAGCACATGATTATCAGCTCGTTTGTCCTAACCATATGTGCAACAATCCGGGCACACATGAGAATTGTGAAAAATGCCTTGGGGGTAGCTTTATGAACTGTACTAAGGGTAAATGTATCCATGGAAGTACAGCTAAGAGCTTTATAGGTACACTCGAAGCCAGTTATTGGAAAAAGAGAGGTACATATAAATACATAGATTCATTCATTTGCTGCAGTAAGTTCATGAAAAGCAAGCTTGACAGTAATCCGCTTTTTGCGAAGAAGACAATAGCAATCCACAACTTCATAGAAGCTATTCCGTGGGTTGAGGCAGAAAAAGAGGACTACATCCTTTACTTTGGAAGATACTCTGAGGAAAAGGGAATTAGAACCCTGATCGAAGCTGCCAGGAGAATGCCTGAGGTGAATTTCATATTTGCCGGAAAAGGACCTCTTGAAAACGAGCTTGAAAACGTTGAAAACATACAGAATGTGGGATTTAAGAGTGGAGATGAACTCTCAAGCCTTATAAGAAAAGCGAAAGCTTCAGTATACCCTTCAGAGTGGTATGAAAATTGCCCATTCTCAGTAATGGAATCACAGCTTTACGGAACACCTGTAATAGGTGCAAACATCGGCGGAATTCCTGAACTTATAAAAGAGGGAAAAACAGGTCTTTTATATAACAGCGGTGATGTGGATGCACTTTGCGATGCTGTCCATGAGATATGGCAGGATGATAACAAGGCGAAAGTAATGCATGATGAGTGCAAGGAACTGAGCTTTGATACGATTGATGAGTACATGGATAAACTGATGGCTATTTATGAAGGATGAGAATATGAACTATGAGATGAAAAGAGATATATGGGTTGATAATGTCAAGGTTGTGGCTTGCGTTTTTGTTGTGCTGGGACATTTTTTTCAATCCATGGTAAAAGCAAATATCATAGAAGATAATTTTTTGTATGAATGGTTTAATACAACAATCTATTATTTTCATGTTCCTTTGTTTTTTATCTGTAGTGGATATTTGTATCAAAAGTATTCATGTGTGAGTAATCTTCAAGAGTGGAAAAATAACATTCTGAAAAAGTTTGTAGCACTAGGTGTCCCATATTTTGTATTTTCAATTTTGACATGGGGACTAAAAAAGGCTAATTCATCAGCTGTCAATACTCAAATTGGGGGGGTGGTGGATACGTTGTTTAGACATCCGGCATCTCCATATTGGTATTTGTACATCTTGTTTTTTATCTTTGTAATAACTTGTACAGCAAAAGAAAACAAACATATATATTTGTTGTTGAGTATGAGCGTTATATGCAAAGTTGTTAGTTTGATGGGCTTTTATTTGGATATCTATGCGGTAGATAAATTATTATCAGAATGGGTATGGTTTGTTCTGGGGATGGCTATAGCAAGGAGGATTATTTCAAGCGTACGCCTTATAACTAGTGTTGTTTTGATAGCTTCATTTGCAATTCTGAGTGTAATGATACAGATAGAAATGATATCTATTAAGGGAATAAAATTTCCTCTTGGAATTATGGCTTGTTTTGGGATAATTGGCATTATGCAGAATGCATTTAAGGAAGGAACTCAAAGTAAATATTGGGGATTTTTTGCAAAATATACAATGCCTATTTTTTTGATGCACACATTATTTGCAGCTCCATTAAGGTCTGTCTTGATCAAAATGGGAGTTCATAATAGCATAATTCATATTTTACTTGGAGTGATGGTGAGCTTTATTGGACCAGTTGTAGCAATGATTGTAATGGATAAGATAAAACCGCTTGATTTTCTTGTATATCCGACTCGATATACAAGATTTGAAAAGAAACTAAAAGAAGCAGCATAAAGCTAATACATGGATAGTTGAAGAAAAAGTATCTAAGGAGATAAAAATGGCAGAGAAAAAATTAAATGGAACTGTTATCGTAACTTATAGATGTAACGCTCGTTGCTCTATGTGCAATAGATACAAGGCGCCTAGTAAACCAGAAGAAGAAATTTCTATTGAAACAATTAAGAAACTTCCTAAGATGTATTTCACAAACATCACAGGTGGTGAGCCTTTTATCAGAACTGATATCAAGGATATTGTTCGTGAGCTTTATAAAAAGTCAGACCGTATTGTTATTTCTACCAATGGCTTTTTTACAGACAGAATAGTAGATCTATGCAAAGAGTTTCCTCAGATTGGTATTCGTATCTCTATCGAAGGCCTTGAGAATACAAACAATGAGATCAGAGGTCTTGAGAATGGATATCAGAGAGGTTATCAGACTCTGAAAAAGCTTCGTGAGATGGGTATGAAGGACGTTGGTTTCGGTATGACTGTTCAGGATAAGAATGCACCTGACCTTGTGCCGCTCTATAAGCTCTCTGACGAAATGGGCATGGAGTTTGCAACCGCATCGCTTCACAACAGTTTCTACTTCGTTGAAGCAAAGAACATAATCAAAGATCGTCCGATGGTTGCACAGAATTTTGAGAACCTTGTTAATGAGCTTCTTGCAAGCAAGAGCCCTAAGAAGTGGTTCAGAGCATACTTCAATCATGGACTTATCAACTACATTTATGGACAGAAGAGACTTCTTCCCTGTGATATGTCATTTGATACATTCTTTATTGATCCCTATGGAGACGTTATGCCTTGTAACGGAACTAAGGATAAAGAGGTTATGGGTAACCTTAACGAGCAGAGTTGGGATGAGCTTTGGAGCTCACCTGAGGCAGAGGCGGTTCGGAAGAAGGTTCGTTGCTGTGACAGAGATTGCTGGATGATTGGTTCAGTATCTCCTGCAATGCATAAATACATCTGGGTTCCTGCATGGTGGGTCATCACTCACAAGCTTAAGTTCTGGACCAAGAAGAAATACAGTATGTATGAGAACAAGATTGTTCGTGATCTTAGAGATGGAAAAGTAACTAAGGAAGAACTTGACAAGTGCAGTACATGTGACATGAACTGTGTAATTAACAATGGTCTGTCTGCTGCATCAATGGAGCAACTTAAGAATAAGACCGGTGAAGAGATAGTTGATGCTGATATTGCAGCACAGTTGGCGGAGTAATCTTTTGGAGTCTTTACATGAAAATTGGTGTTATTACAAGGCATGCAATAACAAATTATGGTTCTCTTTTACAAGCATTTGCAACGCAAACTGCGATAGAGGAATTGGGATATGATTGCGAAATAATAGATTATATTCGAATGGATGAAGCTTACAAGAATGTTGAAAAAACATTACTTAGAAAGAAAAATTCATGGAATAAGAATTTACTTAGTAGATTTATTTATTTGTTATTAAGACAGCCTGAAAGTGTTATTGCAGGGAGTAAATTCGAAAAGCAAAGAAAAAAATACTTGAAGCTAACAAGGAACTATAGCTCAAAAGCTGAACTAATAGCAGATTGTCCTAAAACAGATGTTTATATGACAGGAAGCGATCAGGTTTGGGGACCGGTTAGTGATGGGACGTATGATGATGTGTATTGCCTTTCTTTTGCTGAGAACAAAAAAAGAATAGCCTATGCAGCTAGTTTTGGACATACAGATATGACCGGTGAGCTTAAAGACTATTTTAGCAAGCATTTAAAAAAATATAATTCTATTTCAGTTAGAGAAGACAGTGCAGTCAATATTCTAAAAGATATTGGCCAGAAGGCTGAACAAGTTGTGGATCCAACTTTGCTTTTTGATAGTCATTTTTGGAGTAAATATGCTAAGGAAATAAATACTGAAAAGTATTTATTAGTATATCAATTACATAACGATAAGAATCTGGGGCGCTATGCTGAAACGATAGCTAAGAAGAAAGGGTTAAAACTGATTAGAGTATCTGCTTCTTTGCATCAAATTACAAGATCGGGGAAGTTTGTGTGGTGTCCATCAGTTGCTGAATTTCTTGGATATATTAAAAATGCTGAACTAATGGTAACAGATTCGTTTCATGGTACTGCATTTGCTATTACATTTAATACCCCTTTTATTGAGGTGTTGCCCAATAATAATACCGGTACACGCAATGTAAGTATTTTAAATATGACTAATTTATCTGAAAGAATATTAACTGATAATAGTAAGAATCTGGAAGACATTAGTATATCATTTGACTTCGCCAATAGGATACTAAGACAGAAAAGAGCAGAGTCTAAAGAAATTTTGAAGAAAATGATTTCAGAGTAAAAAAGGAAGGGATTATTTTTTCATGACTGTATGCGAATTAGATAAATGTGCTGGGTGTATGGCATGCGTAGATGCTTGCCCTAAAGAAGCAATTACGATACAAGATTCATTAGTCTCATATAATGCAATTATAGATGAGAAGAAATGTGTTAATTGCAATATGTGTCGCAAGGTTTGTCAATATAATAATCCATCAACGTTGAGAAAACCTATAGAATGGCATCAAGGATGGGCTGAAGATGGGCAGGTTCGAAAAAATAGTTCTTCAGGAGGAGCTGCTATTACAATTGCGGAATATTTTCTTGATTTAGGAGGAGTAGTTTTCGCATGTGTATTTCGTGATGGAAAATTTATTTTTGATGTTGCACGTAAAAAGGAAGAATTGATAAAGTTTGCGGGATCAAAATATGTAAAAAGTAATCCAATAGGTGCATACAAAGCAGTAAAAGACCTGCTTGTTATAGGTGAAAAAGTACTGTTTATAGGTCTTCCTTGTCAAGTGTCCAGTATGCTGAATTATGTTGGAGAAAAGCTTACTTCTGATTTATATACAATCGATTTAATATGTCATGGTAGTCCATCGCCACAAATTTTAGATATTTTCTTAAAACAATATAAAACGAAATTATCCACTTTTACGGATATCTCATTTAGGATAAAAGCTAAGTATATGGTCTATGGGAACAAAAAGGGGATTATTACAAATGGAGTAAGTGATAGATATTCAATAGCATTTATAAATTCACTAATTTGCACAGAGAATTGCTATAGTTGTAGATACGCTGGTATAGAGCGTGTGTCGGACATCACATTGGGAGATTCCTGGGGCAGTGAGTTGCCAATACAGGAGCAAAAGAAAGGTATATCATTAGTTCTATGTCAGACGGATAAAGGCAAAGAACTTCTTCATAATGCAAGGCTTTGTTTACATCCAGTTGATTTAAAAAAGGCTATAGATAATAATCATCAGCTAAGACATCCTTCAATTGAACATCATAGAAGAAAAGAATTCTTTAAAAGGCTTATGAATGAAAGCTTTAATGTCCTTGTGTTTAAAATGCTTCCTAAGCAATGCATGAGGCAAGATTTGAAACAACTACTATTAAGATTGCGAGTAATAAGTAATTGATAATGTATTATTATTTTTTGATATAGTTATAAAGAAAAGGAAGCTAAAGAGTTTCATATGAAAAAAAATGTGATTTTAACAGATACGATTGTTGATGATAAGTGGGAATTCGCTTCTGGGGTACAAATTGGTAGTAAATTAGAATGGTCCATAGTATGCTGGGATAATGCAGGAATAATAAAAAATAAATTATTCAATATGAGGAGAATTATCGGCTATTTTTGGCATGCTTTTTCTATTTTTATTAGAAGACAACGCTATGAAAAAATAATATCGTGGCAACAATTTTATGGACTGATTTTTGCATATTATTGTATCTTATTTCGAACAAAAAAAACTGTAGAACTAACGGTGATGACTTTTATATACAAAAAAAAAGAGGGATGTTTGGGAAATCTATACTTTAGATTTATAAAAAAAATCTTGCAATCAGGATATATTGATTACATTGTTGTGTTTTCAAAAAATGAAGTAAATTATTATAGTGAATTATTTGATGTCAATGCTGCATTATTTACATATATGCCACTTGGTATACCTGAGAAAAAAAAATTGGAAGCAACAACAATTCAATTGCCAGAGAAGTTTTTTTTATCTGTGGGAAGAAGTAATAGAGATTATGATTTTTTGTTCAGATGTGCTAATGAACTAAGCCAGTACAATATTGTTGTTATTACGGATACGCTAGATCATATAACTGATATTCCAAATAATGTATATATATTTAATACTATTCGAGGCGAGGAATATTTAAAGATTTTAGATAGGTGTGAAGCTGTCTTGATTCCTTTAAAAGAACAGAATATTTCATCAGGGCAATTAGTAATGTTGCAGGCTATGCAATACAAAAAACCCATTATAATTACAGAATCTAATTCTATTTGTGAATATGTAAAAAATGAAATAAATGCTCTAATTGTGCCTAAAATGATAAGTGAGTTCTGTAATGCTGTAAAGACGATAGCTAATGATAATTGTGTTTTGGAAAAATTAGCAAGTAATGGTTATGATATATTTCAAAAAAATTTTTCCCTTAAAGTATTAGGGAGTCGAGTTGGAGAATTATATCTAACTAAATAGTATAAAGGATAATTTGCAAATGTTAGTTGCTGTATTAATGTCAACCTATAATGGTAAAGAATTTTTAGGTAAACAGATAGAAAGTATAATATTACAAAAAGGGGTAGATATTAAATTATTAGTTAGAGATGATGGATCTAATGATAATACGCAATTTATATTGGAACAAAAAAAGAATGAAGGTGTTCTTTCATGGTTCACCGGAGAAAATCTTAAACCAGCATTAAGCTTTATGGAATTGATAAGAAAAGCACCGGAAGCAGATTATTATGCATTTTCTGACCAAGATGATATATGGGATGAAGACAAGTTGATTACAGCAGTCGATTTCTTAAAAAATTATGATAATATACCAGCGTATTATTATTGTAATGCAAGATTGATTGATCGATATGGCGAAAAATGTGGTGGTACAGTATATAAAGAAAATGATGACTTGAATGAACAGAATATATTTCATTATTTGTGTTGTGGCGGTTGTATGGGGTGCACTATGGTTCTTAATAAAAAATTGGTGGCAATTTTAAAAAGTGCAGCTAGACCTAAAAGCATAATTATGCATGATTTTTTTATTCAAGCGGTTTGTGCTTCAGTAGGGGGGAAGGCTATATATGATAATCAAGCCCATATGGGATATAGGCAGCATGAAAGTAATGTAGTTGGACGAGGGGTTGGTTATTGGAATGCTATTACATATAGAATTGGATTTTTGTTGTCAAGACGAGATATTTCAATTGCGGATCAATCCAATGATATTCTTAAGTTGTATTCTAAGTTTATTCCTGAAGTGAATAAAGCGTATTTAGAATGCATTGCAAATTATAAAAATAAGATAAAGAACAGACTTATGCTTACTTTCGAACCAAGGATAAAATATAAAAATAAGCTTAATGAATGCTTTATCAGGTTAAGTTTGCTGCTCGGGAAAAGATGATGAGTGGAGGAATTTCATGGCGTTAGGGGTACTTTTTCTTATTGTTTTTGTAGCAATTATACTCTTTGTGTTCAATAAAGAGTATCTATTGTATTACTTTGTTTTTTTATATCCAATATTACCAGAATATTTGGCGGTTAGTTTCAGTGAATCGCTCCCTCTTTTTACTGCATCTAGGATTTTACTAATAATTATGATTGGAGCATTGTTTAATAGAAGAATGGTCTTTAAAAACATTTTTAAAGATAAAATGTTTGGAAAAGCTTTTTTGGTTTATTTTTTGTGTGAAACAGCTGTGGCATTAGCACATGTTTCTGAATCTGCATCTATAAAAACATATATAAGTGTTATCTTGGAAAATATCATTTTTTTCTATGTTATGACTACTCAAATTTCTACAAAGAGAAGATTTGAGGGATGTATGAATGCGCTTATTTCTGCATCAGCAGTTGTTTTTGTTATGGGTGTATTAGAAACAGTGACAAAATTTAACGTCGTGTCAACGTTCCTCGACACTGGATCAAGAGAAAACATGTTAATTAGTAGTTATGAAAGATATGATAGTGTTCGTGCAGCTTTTTCATTTGGACATGCCATAGCATTAGGACTATATTGTATAGCTTTGCTACCATTAATTATGCATATGATTAATAAAGAACAGAGAAAACAACTGTATTTATTGTATATGCTAGGGGTGGCATGCTTAATTATGACGATGTCTCGCGGTGTTATTGCTGTTTTTGGAATAGTATTTTGTATTTCAATGTTTAAAATCGGAAAAAAGCAAAGACAAACGTATTTGAAGGTTATTGGTATAGGATTGTTTTTTGGATTGCTTTTGATATTGTTATCTCCGAATATGTTTTCAATATTTCGAGATACTGTTTTAGGAACACTGAATGCATTTGGTGGCAATTTTGCAATTTCGGATTCTGGTGGTAATGAAGATGCTGTTTTTTCCAGAATTAGTCAATTATCATTACTTCAACAAATTGCAAAGCACAATTATATTTTTGGTGGTGGAACAGGGTATATTTTTAACAATATTGTTTATGTAATTGCTGGGAATAGACAATTCAGAGCTAAGTCAATAGATATTGAATACTTAGCAGTGTTTATTAATCGTGGTATTGTTGGCCTTATAGGATGTTTAGGATTATATAGCTCTATTTTGCTGTTATCCTATAAAACATTTAGCAAATATAAAGATAGTTTTTGTATTGCATTTTTTTATTCGTTTCTGAGTATTTTTTTGGCATATTTTACTGTTGCAAAGCTCACGACGGAAAGAATATTATGGATGCTTATTGTGATGTTTATTTCATATAAAAGAATATATTTGGATTGCGAAGAGTCATAAATGGAATTTAAGGAGAAAGACTTGTGAAAATAGTAGTGTCAGGCGGATGGAGTTATGGGAATATAGGAGATGAGGCGATTGCAGCATCAACAATTTATTTATGCGAAAAATATTTGGGGCATGAAATAATTTATACATCGTTTGATCCACGGGATTTTGAGAGGCGTCATTCCAAGAATAACGTTATTCCTTCTGTTCATAAAATGTTTTCTGAAAATATTAATGAATTTTCTGATTATTCTGATATAAAACAGATAATGAAGAATGACATATTTAAGGAATACTGTGGATTATTTGATAAAGATACTATTTTTATAATGTCTGGAGGAGGATACTTTAATGAATCTTGGAACAATCAATTTTGGGCAAGAATTTTAGAAATCAATATTGCCTATAATATGGGGGCTAAAGTTGTAATTATAGGTCAAAGTATTGGCCCTGTTATTTCTGAAATTGGAAAATCAGCACTATCAGATGCATTGAAAAAATGTGATTTTATTTCTGTAAGAGATAGTTTAACGAAAGAATACTTGGAACAATTTGTGGAAGGCATAGATATTAATGTTTATCCGGATGTTGCAGTAATAATATCTGATGTTATTCATCATGGCATGCGTGATAATACTAAGACGATAGTTAATATTATGCCAGCAAATTATATCCGTTATTCAAATTTTGATACAAACAAAAAAGGATCCTATATAGTAAAGAGAATTCCTAATAGATTATCTTTGAAGAGATATAAATATATTATTGCGTATAGATCACTATTGAATTATCTTTTGAAGAATAAAAATGAAAATCTGATGTTCCAATTTGTATTAAGTACTAATTGGAAATGGGATAGGAAATTTGTTGATTTGATAAAAAGAGGATTACCTAAAGATAAGTTTATCATCTACGAAAATTTGAGCCATGAAAAAATGTGTAATCTTCTTTCTGAGGGAAGGATTACAATAAGTACGAAAATGCATCCGGTGATTATTTCGACCTCATATTCTGTTCCAGCAGTTGCAATTTCGTATAATTACAAAATAGATGGCTTTATGTCGCTTATAGATAAACAAGAGAATTGTGTAAACATAGATGATATTTCAAAAGAGAAACTAATTAGCATAGTGGATAGGGTTTGGAATGAAGAAAGTGAAAATACTGCAATTTGCTTAAAAGAACAAGTTTATAACATGTTTGAACAAATTGTTAAAGAGTGTATGTGACATAGTTTGGAAAAGTGAGTAGGAGATGGGAAAACAAGAGAGATTATTAAAGAATACAGTAATTTTATTTATTGGAGGTATTGGGACAAAGCTAATTAATTTTTTGATGCTTCCTCTTTTTACCGCGTGGCTTTCCGTAGAAGAATATGGAGATATTGATATATTTACAGTTATTATAGCAATGGCTGTTCCAATTCTGTCATTACAATTAGATCAAGGGGTATTTCGCTTTTTGATTGATGATGATAAGCAAACTGATAAAAAGGAAACTATTTCAAGTTGCATATTAATTATTTTCTCTATTTTGTTTACATCAAATATATTAGCTTTTTTGTTTTTACAATTGATGGCTAAGGAAGGATTAACTATTTGGTTAATAGCGTTAGATTTACAGATTTTTGATATAATGCTTCAGCAGATAGTTAGAGGAATGGGGAATAATAAAATTTATTCCTGGAATAGCATAATAATTACATTTACTAATGTTCTATTTTCAATTGTACTAATTCGCTTTTGTGGAATGGGGGTAATAGGATATATTTGTGCATTTTGTATTTCTCATGTAGTTTCAATCTTTTATATGATAATGCGGTCAAAGGTATACAAGTTATTTGGGGTGAAATCATTTAACGTGGGAAAGGCAAAAAGAATATTAGTTTATTCAATTCCTATGATTACTAATAATGTTTCGTGGTGGATTTTGAATGCATCGGATAAACTTATTTTGAATGTATGTTGTGGGAATGGCGCCAATGGTATATATGCAGCAGCAGGAAAAATACCAGGGCTAATAACGACAATGTATAGTCTTTTTCATATGGCATGGCAAGAATCAGCATCAAGAGAAAAAGAAGATATGGCAGACTTTTATAGTGACGTGTTTAGGAATTTATTTGCTATTATGTCATATATACTCATTATCCTATTATGTTTTGAGCCAGTTATTTTTAAGATTCTGATTAATGACAAATTTGCAGCAGCTTATTATCATATACCTCTTTTACTTGTGGGTATGTTTTTTTATAGTATTGCTCAGTATTATGGCGGTATATACATAGGATTGAAAAAAACAAAAGAGCTTGGAAAAACATCCATTATAGCTGCGGGAATAAACTTATTTGTGAATATACTATTAGTTGGAAAAATGCAAATTTTTGCAGCAAGTGTATCTACATTAATGGCATATTTTATATTGTTTATATTAAGAGCTAGAGCAATCAAGAAGATTTGCCAAATAAAGTATGATTATAGAACTATAAAGATTACTATTGGCATTATAATACTAGCTATGATGGGATCATATTCAAGAAATATTCTTATATTATTATTGATATTATTAGGATCAACATTTATTTATTATAAATTATATTATGATGTTATAAAGCAAGTGATTTTAAAAATAACATGCAGATTACATATTAGAGTTGAACTATCTTGATTGAGCAATAGATTTATAAATTGATTTAAACTATTATAGCCAAATTGATTTAGATTATTAGGAAGGAATTTAGGATGAAAAGCATTGTTGTAATAGTACCATATTTTGGAGAACTGCCACCTTTTTACCCTATGTGGGAAAAGTCTGTTTTGCATAATGAAAGTATAGACTTTGTCTTATTTACAGATGATAAAAATGTTTCATCTATAGGGAATCTTAGAGTTGAGCATATGTCATTTGAGGAATATAAATATAGGATTCAGAGTAGGTTTCCGTTTGATGTGTGCTTAGAGAAACCATATAAAATATGCGATTTCAGACCAGCTTTTGGATATTGCTTTTCAGACATAATCGAAGGATATGATTTTTGGGGATATTGCGATTTGGATTTGACATTTGGAGACATTAGGTCTTTTGTATCGGATAAAATCTTGAATGATTATGATAGAATATTTGTTACTGGCCATTTCTCTTTATATAGAAATACTGATAAAATTGTAAAATTATTTATGAACAACGGAGATTATCCTGAATATAATTATACAGAGGCATTTAAGAACAATGATTCATGTTATTTTGATGAGTTTCGTGGAATGGAGTTAAAATGTTTGCGAAATGGTATAAAAGTTTTTACTGGAAATGTGTTTGCAGATTATAAGCCCGAAGGAAATAGCTTTTATAATAGAAAAAAAGAAAATGTTATAGTGATATGGGACAGAGGGAAATTATATGAAGTAACTAAAAAGGGTGATTATAAGGAACTATTATATGCTCATTATCAAAAGAGAAAAATGATCCTTGAGAATATTAGCAGTAATAAAGTTTATATTGCTGCTGGGATAATATCAGATAAGCCTCGGGACCATACTGAGCTGTTTGAATTTAAGTCAGGCTCAAATTTGGGTTATAAATATTTGTTTAAGATTAAAAAGTTGAAAAAGGCAATCGCTAAGTATGGATTGTTAGGCTTATATAAAAAGTACAAGAGGTGTAAAGAAATCGAAAAACTGAAAAATATTCTAGTGTTGAATAATAATCAACAAGTTGATTTAGTGTAATTTTTGTATTACTAATATCATAGAATGGCTGAATAATAAGTAACAGAAGGACTTGTATAGCAATTTATTCGATGAAATAAGTAATAATAGATAGGAGAAAGATGAAAACATATTTAGTAACAGGTGGTGCCGGATTTATCGGTTCTAACTACATTCATTACATGTTTAAAAAGTATGACAATGAGATTCGCATCATCAATGTTGATGCTCTTACTTATGCAGGTAATCTTGAGAACCTCACAGATGTTGAGAACAGAGATAACTACACATTTGTAAAAGCTAACATTTGTGACAGAGAGGCTATAAATAAGATTTTTGAGGAGAACGACATCGACAGAGTAGTACATTTTGCTGCCGAGAGCCATGTTGACCGCTCAATCGTTAATCCTGAGATCTTCGTTGAGACAAACGTACTTGGTACTGCAACAATGCTTAATGCAGCTAAGAAAGCATGGGAGCTTCCCGATGGTTCCTTCAAGGAAGGTAAGAAATTCCTTCATGTAAGTACAGATGAAGTATACGGCTCACTTCCCGAGGATCCGAATGCTTATTTCTATGAGACAACACCTTACGATCCGCACAGCCCTTACTCAGCTAGTAAGGCAAGCTCGGATATGCTTGTTAAGGCTTATATGGATACTTATAAGTTCCCTGCAAATATTACAAACTGCTCCAATAACTACGGCCCTTACCAGTTCCCGGAGAAACTTATCCCTCTTATGATCCACAACGCACTTGAGGGCAAGGCACTTCCCGTATACGGTGACGGTAAGAATGTTCGTGACTGGCTCTATGTTGAGGACCACGCTAAGGCGATCGACATGGTACAGGAAAAAGGAAAGCTCTTCGAGACCTATAACATCGGTGGACATAACGAGAAGCAGAACATCGAGATCATTGAGACTATCATTGATGTTCTTCGTGAATCACTTGATGATTCAGATCCCAGAAAGGCTAAGATCACAACCGACCTTATCACATATGTTGAGGACAGAAAGGGACATGATCGTCGTTATGCCATTGCTCCCGATAAGATCAAGGCTGAGATTGGCTGGGAGCCTGAAACAATGTTCAAGGAAGGTATCCGCAAGACAATAAAATGGTTCTTTGCTCATGAGGATTGGATGGAGCATGTTACCAGCGGTAATTACCAGAAGTATTATGAGAGTATGTATGGTGGAAAGTTATAAGCTTTTGTGCTATATTAGCTGAATATTAATGGAAGCTCTGTTTGGCAAATGAGGTCAGACAGAGCTTCGTGATGTAGATGAATTGATAAAATATAGGGAGAATACAATATGAAGGGAATCATTTTGGCCGGAGGATCCGGAACAAGACTTTATCCACTTACAAGAGCGATATCAAAGCAGATCATGCCTGTTTATGATAAGCCTATGATCTATTATCCGCTTTCAACTCTTATGCTTGCGGGTATCAGAGAGGTGCTTATTATTTCAACACCCAGAGACCTTCCAATTTTTGAGGATCTTTTCGGAACAGGCGAGCAGCTTGGAATGAATTTCTCATATGCTATACAGGAACAGCCAAGAGGCCTTGCTGATGCTTTTATCATCGGTGAGAAATTTATTGGTAACGATGGCGTTGCACTTGTTCTTGGCGATAATATCTTTTATGGTCAGAGCTTCAGTAAGCTTCTTAAGGAGGTTGCCGCCAGAGATAAAGGCGCTACAATCTTTGGATATTATGTTCGTGATCCCAGAGAATATGGCGTAGTTGAATTTGATGAAAACGGTAAGGCTATCTCAATAGAGGAAAAGCCTGAGCATCCAAAGAGCAATTATGCGGTTCCAGGCCTTTACTTCTATGACAATGATGTTATTGACATTGCTAAAAACGTAAAGCCTTCAGCAAGAGGTGAGATTGAAATCACAAGCGTTAACAACGAGTACTTAAGTCGCGGTGAGCTTCGTGTTGAGACTATGGGCCGAGGCTTTGCATGGCTTGATACAGGAAATCATGATTCTCTTCTTGATGCGGCTGATTTTGTATGCGCATTCCAGAAGAGACAGGGACTTTATGTTTCATGTATTGAAGAGATTGCTTATAAGAGAGGCTTTATTGATAAAGAGCAGCTATTGAAACTTGCTGAGCCTCTTATGAAGACTGATTACGGTAAATACCTTGTTGAAGTAGCAGAAGGATTATAATCGTTTTTTAATATATATAGGAGTTTAAAATGGGACAATTACAGGTAGAGACATGTGAAATTGAAGGATTGAAGGTCATTACACCACAGGTTTTCGGAGATAGCAGAGGCTATTTCATGGAAACATACTCAAAGAGAGACTTTCAGAATATCGGAATAGATGTTGAATTTGTACAGGACAATCAGTCTGCATCAAAAAGAGGAGTGCTGAGGGGTCTTCATTTTCAGAAGAACTTTCCGCAGGACAAACTTGTCAGAGTTGTAAATGGTGAAGTTTTTGATGTGGCTGTAGATTTAAGAAAAGATTCCAAGACTTTCGGAAAGTGGTTTGGAGTTACATTGTCAGCAGAAAATAAGAAGCAGTTCTTTATTCCCAAGGGATTTGCGCATGGATTTTTAGTGCTTTCAGACTATGCTGAATTTGCATATAAGTGCACGGATTTTTATCACCCTGATGATGAGGGCGGATTATTGTGGAAGGACCCTGAGATTGGTGTTGAATGGCCATATCAGGAAGGTGTTGAGCTCATTATGTCTGATAAGGATCAGAAGTGGGGCGGAATAAAGGAATATGTAATTAGTGCAAAATAAATGAAATTACAAAAAGATTTGTTTTCAATATAATGAATAAAAGAAATTAATAATATACAACTAGTTATATAAAAAATGAACATATAAATTTGCACAAAAAAAATCTTAAAAAAAAATGAATTTTTTATTTGTAGTTTATAAAGTTTTAATATATACTATTCCTCAGTAAAAAGTTTAAGTACGACTAAGCAAATGTTGTGCTAGTTTGTTGATTGATTTTAAGTTATAAGAGTGTCTGATAAGGCGGCAGACGGGTATTAGAGATGATTGATTTTCATACGCATATATTGCCTGGGATTGATGATGGCAGCAGAGATATAAATATGACTATGAAGATGATCAATGCCGAAATTGAGCAGGGCGTAGATAGGATTGTTTTGACTCCACATTTTTATGCTCACAAGGATAGTCCGGATAACTTTTTTAGACGTAGGCAGCAGGCTTTTGATGAGATTAGGTTATACTTAACTGATATGAAAACGCCAGAGTTTAAACTCGGTGCTGAGGTTTTTTTCTTTCCCGGAATAGGAAAGTCAAAAAGATTATCAGAGTTTTGTTTTGAGGGAACAAATTTATTGCTTCTCGAACTTCCATTTGAGCAATGGACTGAAAGTACGTTCAGAGAAGTTATGAAGATAATAGAAGATGAGGGACTTCAGATTATCTTAGCGCATATTGAGCGCTTCTATCACTATCAAAAAGATATTACTATTTGGAACAAGATTTTAAATCTTCCAATTATTCCACAAATAAACGCCGAGTGCTTCTTGAAGTGGAGTTCACGTCGTTTTGCAAATAGATTCATCAAGGATGGACATGACATCATTCTTGGAACTGATGCGCATAATGATTCATCAAGACCTGTAAATATGGCTGATGCGCGCAGAATTATAGAAAAGAAGTTTGGTAATGAGTATTTATCCGGGATTGATGATTTCGGAAAGAGGCTGTGGGAAAATGATTGATCGTAAGAAAATTAAATTATTGCTATTCCTGACAGCTGTGGTTTTAGGCTTGATTTTTGCTTTCTTTGGAATTAGTGCGGTAGAAAGGCTCTTTGAAGAGAGGTCTGCTCTGGCTTATGAAGAAGGCGAAGATGATGAAGACGATGAAGAGGAAGAGATAGAATTATCAGAAGGTGAGCTTTTGATAAATGACAAAGTGTACAGATATAATGCTGCAGTCAGAAATTATCTGGTTATAGGAACTGATGTATCAGGTAATCATGAGGCAGAGAATCCTGATGAGTATCAGGGTAATATGGCGGATGTACTTCTTCTTGTTGTTTTAAATAGATCAGATAATAATTATTCAGTTCTTGAGATTGATCGCAATACGGTAATGAAGGTACCTATGATGAATGTAGACGGTACAGTTAATGCCAGGTCAATAATGCAGATATGTACTGCACATTGGTATGGCGGGAATCCACAGATGAGTAGTGAGAATACTGTTAATGCAGTATCAGAACTACTTGGAGGAATGCCAATAGATGGATATTATGAGCTGAATATGGACGCTATAGAACAGTTAAATCATGCAATTGGTGGTGTCACAGTTACTGTTGAAGATGATTTTAGTGAAGTTGACCCTACTCTTGTTAAAGGACAGGAAATAACTCTAAATGATTCCCAGGCATATAACTATGTTCATGAAAGAATGAATGTTGGTGATGGTTCTAATGAAGGCAGAATGGCCAGGCAGGAAACATATATCAAGGCCTTCCTAAACAGACTTATGGAGAGAACGGAGGAAAATCCTTCATTTCCAAATGAAATATATACCAAGATGAAGGAAGTTGCTGTGACAAATATGACCGGCAACGATTTTTCCAGAGTTCTTAACAGAGTTAACCGAGGTGAGAACCAGGGAACGATTACCTTTGAAGGCGAGCATAAGCTTGGACAACTAATTAATGATGATACTGATCATCAGGAGTTTTATATAGATGATACTTCCTATTACCAGGTAATGGATAAACTTTTTGATCTGGAATCTGTGGAAGAGTAGTGGTTGTTGTTTTACAGAGGAGTTGAAATGGAAAAGAAACATATTGATAAAAAAAACTTTGAAGGTTTGACTGTTGAAAAGCAGCAGGACGGAATAGAGATAGATGTATTTGAGCTTCTTGGCTATTTTAAGAGCAAATTAGTGATTATTATCGCAGCATTTGTTTTGGGATCGGTTTTGGCAGGCGCATATACATATTTTTTGGTAGAACCTTTATATACTGCTACAACCAAGATTTATGTGGTATCAGCATCTAGCGATACGATGGTGAATTTAACGGATCTTAACCTTGGAACAGGATTGTCATCAGATTATGAACAGGTTATTACTATCAGACCGATTTTTAATCAGGTGATTAAGGATCTTGACCTTGAGTATACATATGAACAGCTTCTTGGAATGGTCAGTATTGCTGTAATTAAAAATACCAGAATTATGACCATCAGTGTGACAAGTACAGATCCAAATGAGGCTGAGCAGATTGCAAATGATATTGCGAAGCAGGCTGAAATACAGATTCCAAAACTTATGGATACTCCTAAGCCTCATATCATTGAACCTGCAATTGTTCCTATGTATAAGAGTTCACCAAGTTTCTCTAAAAATATAATGATGGGTGCTCTTGGAGCTACAGTACTTGTACTTGGAATATTCACAGTAATATTTGTACTTCAGGATACAGTTAAATCTGCTGATGATATCGAGAGAATGTTTGGAAGCCTTCCTCTTGCTGTGATTCCTGAAGGAGACCTCGGAATACTTGCAGAAGGTTTGGAAACAGCATCAAAGAAAAAAGTAAAACCTATTAGGAATAATAATTCACGAAAGGAGACCAAGTGTTCATGAATAAGTTAATAATAAATAATAATCCAGAGCTACCCTATGCTATGGAAGAAGCGCTTAACTCTCTTCGTGTAAATATAGGATTTTTGGGTAAAGATATAAGAAAAATAATGGTTATATCTTCTACACCTAACGAGGGCAAGAGTTTTGTGGCTATGCAGCTGTTTCGGCAGTTTGCCCAGGCAGGTACCAAGACAGTGCTTATCGATGCCGATATGAGAAAGTCTACTATGATGGATAAATACGGCATGGAAGTAGCAGGCGGAGAGAAGATTAAGGGTACAAGCCATGTGCTTGCAGGAGATGGTGATTTTAATAATGCTATCTACAGTACCAATATTGAAAATGGCTTTATTTTGCCAAATGCAGATAATGTTGTTAATCCTTCAATGCTCTTGGAAAATAACAGATTTGAAGAGCTTTTGAATTATGCTGGTGAGAATTACAGATATACAATTGTTGATTCGGCACCATTAGATCTGGTATCAGATGGTGAGAGAATTGGTTCTCTCTGTGACGGTGCAATCCTTGTTGTAAGGAGCGGTGTCACATCTAAGTCAATGGTAAGACATTCAGCTATGCAGCTTGAGAGAGCGGGATGTCCACTTCTTGGAATTGTGCTTAACAGAGTGGGTAGTTCCAAGGGTAAGTACTACTACGGGAAAAAGGACAGCAGGTATTACGTGGCAAGTAAATAATAATCTGCAGAAAAGTTTTTGTTTTGGAGTTATCTATGACGAAAGTCGTAGTTACTCATATATTTTTTATATTCGAACCTGTGCTTAAGCATAGGCGAGGAAAGGAGGAGGCTATGGTAAGTAGTGTTATGAAAAAAGTTCTTGCAACTGTAATGGTAGCAGCTCTCTTTGTAGCAACACCGGCTCAGGTTTCTGCAGCTCCGTCACCTGTAACAGCAAATCAGACTCAGGAGAAAAAGGCGGTAACTGTTGATTCAACCAATAAGAAGGCAATGACTGTAAAGGGAACTGACGACTACACACCTGTCGTTGATACCAAGGCAGAAGGTACAGCTACATTCAACTCTGTTGAGGCAACTACTGCAACATCTATCAAGGTTCCCACAAAGGTTACTGTTGATGGTGTTGAGTATACAGTAGTTGAGATTAAGGAAAGCGCTTTTGCAAATGCTAAGAAGGTAAGAAAAATTACTATCCCTTCAAATGTACAGACTATTGATACAAAAGCATTTACAGGAGCAGAAAGCCTTAAGAAAATCAAGTTCAACGGCAAGAAGGCTGTTAAGGTTGCTAAGGGTGCTTTCAAGGGACTTGACACCAAGAAGATGACCATCAAGGTTACTAAGAAGATGTCAAAGAAGCAGTTTAAGAAGTTCAAGAAGCAGCTTAAAAAAGCTGGTTTCAAGGGCACAATTGCTCAGTAATTCCTTAAAGTACTTGTTGCAGTTTGCAAGGATCGGGGTTATGGGTGCGCATTTGCGCATCCATGATTACCGGTTGAGTGGAGAAGAGTGTTATGAATCGTTCAAATGTGTCAGCGTCTTTTGACGTAGTGCATGTAATACTTGATGTATTTTTCCAGGGAGCCGCACTCCTTGTTACATGCCTTATATGGGGAGATTTAGTTCAGACGGATCAGTGGAAAAGTATATTATCCATGTTCTTTGTTTTTGTGCTTATTTATATAGTTACAAACAGAGCAGCTAACATTTATAACAATACTCTATTTTTCTATACGGACAGAGTGGTCAAAAGGGAGAGCGTTTCGTTCTTCTTTGCTTTTCTTAGCGGCTTTCTGACCTATGAGTTTAATCTGCAGTCTTCTATTGACTACAGATTTTTTATCAGATTTTTGATGATCTCATACATGATCATAGCTCTGGAAACTTTGTTTTTCTTAAAGATAATCGACAGAATTATCAATAGAAAGCATATTCCGAGATGTATATATGTAGGTAGTAAGGATTCCTACAATAAATTCAGATATTTCCTTGGTAAGACACCACTTACTTTAAATGAAATCGGCTATGTGAGCTTTAAGGATGATGATGAGTCTCTTGAGTACATTGGTTGCATCAGGGATCTTGAACAGATAATCAGAAAGTACAATATTGATCAGGTTTTCATAATGCAGAAGCGTGAGATGGATATTGAGTTTATCCAGCAGTATATTGACCTTTGCATTAAGATGGGTGTTACCTGCAGAGTTATAGTTGATATCTACAGAAGAAGAAAGGCTTTTTCTTATAATAGCAGTATCGGAACATATCCTATCATGACATATCACACAGTATGCATGAATACATGGCAGGCAGCTCTTAAGAGAGTATTTGATATTGTATTTTCTATAGTAGGAATTGTCGTTACTTCACCTATTATGATTCTTACAGCTATTGCAATTAAGCTTGATTCTCCCGGACCTGTTATTTTTAAGCAGGTAAGAGTTGGCAAAAACGGAAGACATTTTAAGATTTGGAAATTCAGAAGCATGTATCGTGATGCTGAGGCAAGAAAGGCTGAACTTCAGGCACTTAATGAAGTTGGCGATGGTATGATGTTCAAGATAAAGGATGATCCCAGAATAACAAGAGTTGGTAAGTTTATCAGAAAGACAAGTATTGATGAGCTTCCTCAGTTCTTCAATGTTCTTTCGGGATCAATGAGTTTTGTAGGTACAAGACCTCCGACCTTGGATGAGGTTGAGAAGTATACTACAGAACAGTGGAGGAGAATTAGTATTAAACCCGGTATTACCGGTATGTGGCAGAGTAGTGGAAGAAGTACTATTACCGACTTTAAGCAGGTAGTGGGACTTGATGTGGATTACATAGATAATTGGACACCGTTTATGGATATTAAGATACTTTTCAGAACGGTATCGGAATTGTTTAAACTGAACGGTTCGTATTAGTTTTAGGAGCATTAATGAAAATCGCAATGATCGGGCACAAAAGAATACCGTCCAGAGAGGGAGGAGTTGAGATTGTCGTCGAGGAGCTTGCCTCACGTCTTGTTCAGATGGGACATCAGGTTACGGTATACAACCGCATGGGAAGAAATGTTGCGGATAAGAATGCTGACAGAGAGGCGCACAAACTCAAGAAGTACAAGGGGATACGTATAGTTCACGTTCCCACTCCGGATCTTAAGGCGTTAAATGCAGTTGTTTATTCTTTTATTGCCACGATCGGAGCACTACTGGGAAATTATGATGTAATTCATTATCATGCGGAAGGGCCATGCGCAATGCTGGTCATTCCGCATATGTTTGGGATAAGAACGGTAGCAACCATTCATGGTCTTGATTGGCAGAGAGCCAAGTGGGGCGGATTTGCTACAAGGTATTTGAAGTTCGGCGAATGGATTGCTGCAAGATATGCTGATGAAGTAATCGTTTTGTCACGTAATGTTCAGCAGTATTTCCTTGATAAGTACAACAGAGAGACTATATATATTCCAAATGGTGTTAACCAGACAGAGTTTAAGGCTCCTGATAGAATTGCCAAGAACTTTGGGCTCGAGAAAGATAAATACATTTTGTATCTTGGAAGAATCGTTCCTGAGAAGGGAATCACATATCTTTTGGAAGCTTTTTCCAAGGTTGATACGGATATGAAACTAGTTATTGCTGGTGGTGCAAGTCATTCAGGCGATTATATAGATCAGGTTAAGGAGATGGCTGCCAAGGATGACCGTGTTGTGATGACAGGTTTTGTTCAGGGAGATACACTGACTGAGCTTTTCAGTAACTGCTATCTATATGTGCTTCCAAGCGATATCGAAGGTATGCCGATAAGTCTGCTTGAAGCAATGAGCTTTGGAAGGAAATGCCTTGCAAGTGATATTCCCGAGAATAAGGAAGCATGTTGCGAATATGCTCAGTACTTTAAGAAATCCAATGTGGAGGACTTAAGGCGTATGCTTAAGGAGAGTATTGAGCATCCTGATATTTATCATTCTTATGGTGAGATTACGTTTTATTGCTATAAGAGATTTAACTGGAACAAGGTTACCGGTGCCAGTGCAAAATTGTATATTGATACGATTTTGAATGTAGAGAGAATTAATAACGTATAACTTAAAAATGCCTCAGAGTAAAGTGTTTTTACCCTATTGCTGATTAGCTGATAGCTATGGGGAAATGTTTACTCTGAGGCGTTTTCGCTAAATGTGAAAAAACACATTTGGTATTTGCTTTTGCCGAAAAGTGGTATAATTTGGCTGGAAAGTTCATATAGGGAATGGGATATAATTAAGAACCGGGATGTTGTTCAATAGAGGAAGGAATTAGTTAATCATGTCAAAATCTATATATGCACTTATTAATCAATTAAGATTTAATTCCAAAGCCGGAAGTGAACTGCAAAGAAGATTAAGCGGTAGAGTGGATACTGGTTTAAAGGGCTTTAATGGAGAGAAAATCCTATATTCACTCACTGATGAAATTAAAGAATACTTGGAATACATAAATAAAAACGCAGATTCTATAAAAAAAGCTGATATTATGGAAATTGTCATGAATGATTCTTATGCTTCTGCAACCATAGAAGGGGCAAAAACGACTATTGAGGAAGTGAGAAAAGCAAGTAATGCTCAAAATCCAAATAAGAGTGAGAAAATGGTTTTGAATACTGTTGCAGGAAATCAGTATGCTATAGAAAATGGCGTAAGCAAGGATAACATAAGAACTCTTTGGGAAATAATAGTAAAAGACGTTTGTGAGAATGAAAGCATTAAAGGAACTTTATATAGGGATGGAGAGGTATATGTAGGGCGTGAAGATGCCGTAATACATTTTTAATAGTAAATTGGCATGGAGGACATCTTGTGAGCAGGTTTAAAGACAGGCAGAGTCTTAGGGAAACGATTTTTTGTTATTTGATGGTTGGAATAGGTGCGACTATAGCAGCATTTGCGATCGAGGATTTTTTGGCGCCAAATAGGATTTTTGATGGTGGGATTGTCGGTGTCTCAATGATTGTGGCTAACTTTACCGGGTTTAAGCTGAGTATTCTGACATGGGGATTTAACATTCCCTTTCTGATATTTGGATGGGGGAAGAAGGGACCTCATTTTGTTATCCGTTCTATATATGCGATGACGATTTTTGCGGTGGCGGTGGCCTTTTTCGAAACTACGCCGGCTGTTACTAATGAGAGCCTTTTGGCCGTAACCTTTGGGGGACTGATACTAGGTGTCGGTGTTGGAATGATCCTCAGGTATGGCGGATGTCTTGATGGAACGGAGATTGTGGCTTCGATTTTGAGTCCCAGGATCCATATGTCTATAGGACGTCAGGTTCTCATGTTCAACATTGTTCTGTACATGTTTATCGGCTTTTTATATGGTTGGAATAATGGACTGTACTCTATTCTTACTTATGTCCTGGTTTCAGTTGTAATGACTCGTGTTGAGGAGGGATTCGATGCTCAGAGGGCATGCCTTATTTTTACGCATGACGATGTAAATGCGATAAAGGACAGAATCTACAAAGAGCTTGGAAGAACCTGTACTGAGTGGAATACGGAAGGGTATATTGGAGGACAGAACAAGGCTCTTTATGTTGTAGTCAGCCAATATGAACTTAAGCAGATAAGAGAAATTCTTGCTGATTTTAACTGCTTTGCGACTATCAGCGGCATTGATGAGATTATTGGTAAGAATGTTAAGAAGACATTATTATAAAAATATATAAATATGAATATTTAAACCACAGATAAATGGTCAGAATTTGTCTGTGGTTTTTGTTTTGACTAAAATCCATTGGCAAAATGTGATAATAGGTTAGCATTTTTTGGTAGGCGTTTAGACAAAATATACATAATAATTATGAAAGACACTATTGTGCATATGAGGGGGATTGCAGTAAAGCAGATAAACATAAGGAGGTTGAAAAAAGGTATGCACAAAAAAATGTTGGGGTTGTCTTCGCTGCTTATGGCAGGAATGCTGACAGTGTCATCTGTGGGGACAGGTGCATTGCAGGTTCAGGCTACAGATGGTACAGGCTATGAGCTGACGGAGGATTCTGCAGAGGGAGCTGCAGAAGAAAACACTGAGGCTGTTTCCGAAGAGAAGAAGGAAGAGGCCGCAGGGGAGTCGGAAGTTTCCAAGGAGGAAGTTAAGGAGGAGAATACTTCAGGAAGCTTTGAAGAAAAGGAAGAAAGTACAGAAAAAGAAGCATCAAAGGATGCAGAGGTGACTTCAGAAGAAGGTAAGAAGGCAGATTCTGAGGAAACTTCAGAAAAGTCAGAAGATGGTACTGAAAATAAGGGTGAAGATTCATCTGAAACATCTAAGGAGAAAACCGAAGGTGTGAATGAAGAGAAGTCCGGCGAAGTAGCTGAAGGGCAGAACGAAGAAAAGACAGAAGGTCAGGAAGGTGTAAAGACCGAGGATAAGAACGAAGAAACAGAGGAAGGCCAGACTACAAAGAAGACAGAAGAATCTGGAGAAGAAAAGACCGGAACCGATGCTAAAGAAGAGACTGAAATTGGGGTTGATAATGGTCTCGTATTCTTTGACAGATGGAATCAGAGTTCTACATTTAACAGCCACCTTAAGTTTGAGAAGCAGTATCAGGAATATGTATCAAACCTTGGCGAAGCTGTTAAAACCGAGAACTTAAACAGTATCACGGTTAAAGTTTCGGACCAGGAAAATAACGTTTGTATTAAGTTATATGATTCTACATTAACAGAAAAGATGGCAAATTATAGCTGTAATGGAAAATCAGAGTATACAATCGTTCCGAATTACGATGGCGATGTACAATACGTTGCTGTAATGTCAATGGCTGAGGGCGATGCTGCTTATCCTTATAGTATTAAGATCGATTCTATCGATGTTGATAAAAAGGAAGTAGCACCTGTAGAGAACGAGAAGACTCTTGTTTTCGAAGGTGATGACCTTAAGTTCACAGATCATTGGGAAGGAACAGAGGTAGATGGCGCAACACTTGTATTCGATAAGGAGTGGCGTGAATACGGAATATCACTTGGGGAAGATATTTCCGGAGATGCTCTTAAGTCTATCACTCTTAAGACAAAAGAGAAGACAGCAAGCCTTGGTGTTAAGCTGTACGGTGAAGATAAGCAGACAAACAGCTATGTAGATTATGGTAAGAGCGGAAGCGATAAATACGTTCTTTATCCTGCTACAACTGATGTAGTAAATGAATTTGCTATCATGGCTATGAACAACCAGGATTATCCTTTCAATGTTGATGTTGAAAGAATCGAGGTTGTAGTTGACACAACACCTGAGAGCGAGAAGCCTGAAAAGGGTGTTGAGACAGATATCGTTGATCTTCGTGATCCCATGACAGCAATCCTTGGTGATGATTTCATCGTAGGTACAGCTATCAGCTACATGGAGTTTGCTGATGAGATGGAGATGGAGCTTGTAACAAAGCACTTCAACGGTGTAACACTTGGTAACGAGCTTAAGCCTGATTCAATGCTGAAGAAGGATGCGAACATCATTGATTATGATCTGAACGGTGAGACAATTCAGGTTCCTGAGCTTAACTATGAGACACCTGAGAGATATCTTGATTTCTTTGTAAAGTGGAATGAAGAGCATCCCGACAAGCAGATCAAGATCAGAGGTCACGTTCTTGTATGGCACTCACAGACTCCTGAGTTCTTCTTCCATGAAGACTATGATACAGAAAAGCCTTATGTAACACCTGATGTTATGAATAAGCGTCTTGAGTATTACATCAAGAGTGTAGCTGAGCATTTCACATCTCCTGAGAGTAAATACCATGGAATGTTCTATGGCTGGGATGTTGTAAATGAAGCAGTAAGTGACAGCACAGGAACATACAGAAACGGAAATGAAAATTCATCATGGTGGAGAGTATACAATTCACCTGAATTTATCCAGAATGCATTCGTATTTGCAAACAGATACATGGATCCTGAAATCTCACTTTTCTACAACGATTACAATGAGACCATGAGCAACAAGATGAAGGGTATCTGCAAACTGCTTTCAGATGTAAAGGCAACACCCGGTGCCAGAATCGATGGTATGGGTATGCAGGCTCACTATCAAATAGCTGCGAACGATCCCAGTATCGAGGCATTCAAGACAGCAGCAAGATCTTATGGCGAAATTGTTGATCAGGTTCAGGTAACAGAGCTTGATTATAAGGGAAGTGCAAACTCCAAGGATACGAGACTTGCAGAGAGATATAAGGCGCTTTATGACGCTATCAGAAGACTTAAGGCTGAAGGCGTTAACATCACAGGCATGACAATCTGGGGTGTTGTTGATAAGCATTCATGGCTCCAGACAGCAAATAACAACGGTGGTGGTTCAAACGGAAGCGCCAGACAGTATCCTCTTCTTTTTGATGATTACTACAAGGCAAAGAATGCTTTCTATGCTCTTGCAGAAGCAGGTGATCTTGAGCCTGAGATCAAGAATGTAACTCTTATTCAGAATATCGGCGATGAGTTTTCAGCAGGTGAGTCCTACGGTTTTGCAGAGGGTGAGACAAAGGCAGTATTCGTTCCTATGTGGAATGAAGGTGAAGTAGACGTTAAGGTTACAGTTACTGACAGCACTGTTGACGAAGCAGACAGCTTCACAGTTTATGTTGATGATACTACAGAAATAAAGGCTGTTACAGTTAAGCGTTCTGAGGCAGATGCTACAGAAGATGGTTATGAAAAAGTAGTTAAGGTTGCAGTAGACAACGAAGCTCTTTCTTCAAACAAGGTTAAGCTGGATGTTCACTACACAAATGGCGATAAAACTTTTGCATATGGCGATACATCATTAAATGCTGAAAATGGTAGCAAGTATTTTGCAGAGACAGTTGTTAAGCCTCTTCTTTCAGTAAACAAGGGAACAGTTGTTGTTGACGGAAAAGCTGATGATGATGCATGGAAGACTGTTAAGGCAGTTCCGCTTGCAATAAATGTTGGTGCTCAGGTTTCAGCTGAAGCTAAGCTTCTTTGGGATGATGAAAAGCTCTATGTTCTTGCAGATGTTAAGGACAGCGTTTTGAACAAAGATGCAAGCCAGGCTCATGAGCAGGATTCACTTGAAGTATTTATCGACGAGAACAACAACAAGACAAGCTCATATCAGGAAGATGATAAGCAGTACAGAATAAACTACGAGAATGCACACAGCTTCAATGGTACAAAGTGCCTTGAGGAAAACATGGAATCAGCAGTAGAACTTACTGAGGATGGTTACAGAGTAGAAGCTGCATTTAAGTGGACAGATATCACACCTGCTGCAGGCAGCAAGGTAGGTCTTGAACTTCAGATCAACGATGCTAATGAAACAGGTAAGAGAATAGGTACACTTAGCTGGGCTGATAAGTCCGGTAACGGCTGGTCTTCAACAGAAGTATTCGGAACAATTCTTCTTAAAGGTGCTGAAGAGACTCCCAGTGTAGAAGAGCCCGGTACAGAAGAGCCTAAGGAAGATCCCAAGACCGACGAGCCTAAGAAGGAAGAACCTAAGCAGGATCAGCCTAAGACAGATGCTCCTAAGCAGGAAACACCTAAGACTGATGCTAATAAGACAAACAATGACAAGAAGCCTGCTACTGAGAGCAAGCCTGCAAAGGAAACTGAGAAAGTTGCAGCTCTGAAGACAGCTGAGACACCTGTAGGTAAGGATCTTACATACACAGGTAAGGAGCAGGTAGGTGTTGATGAGAAGGCCGGCTTTACAGTAACAGGTAACAAGCAGACAGATGCAGGTACTTATACAGCAACAGCAACTCTTAAGGATGGCTACAGCTGGAGTGATGGAAGCACAGCTCCAAAGAGCGTAAGCTTCACAATCAAGAAGGCTGATAACACACTTACCGTAAAGGCTAAGACTGCAAAGGTGAAGGCTTCAAAGCTTAAGAAAAAGAACCAGAAGGTTAAGGTTTCAAGCGGACTTAAGGTTAAAGATGCTCAGGGTGATGTAACTTACAAGAAGGTTAGCGGAAATAAGAATATCAAGATTGATTCCAAGACCGGTAAGATCACTGTAAAGAAAGGTCTTAAGAAGGGTCTTTACAAGATTAAGGTTACAATCACAGCTGCCGGAAACGACAACTATGACACAACCGAAGAGACAGTAACATTTAAGGTTAGAGTTAAATAAGTAAAAATTTTTAATTGGTAATCCCGGTACCATTTAATTATTTAAAAATAAGGTTCCCGCCCATGGTGATTTCACCTGAGCGGGAACCTTTATAATTTAAATAGAATGCTTATTTTACCGTGATCTTGCAGGTAGCAGTGTAAGAGCCGTCTTTGGTTTTTGCGGTGATGGTTGCGGTGCCTTTGCCGGTGGCAATGACATTTCCGTTTGCATCAACCTTTGCGATTTTTTTGTTACTTGTAGACCAGGTAACATCTTTTATTGTTGCGTTAGTGGGTTTAACTTTTGCTTTAAGTGTAAATGATTTTCCAAGTTTTAAGGTCTTTTTGGACTTGTTTAGCTTCACTTTGGTAACGCGTACAGGATCCTTGACGGTTATGCTGCATTTTGCTGTGAAATTACCGTCCTTGGATTTTGCAGTGATTGTGCATTTACCGTTCTTCTTTGCTTTAATAAGGCCTGTGCTTGTTACAGTGGCGATTTTTGTGTTACTGCTTGAAAATTCTACATCAGGTACAGTTGCATCGGATGGAAGGACAGTAGCTGTGAGCTGATATGAACCGCCTCGGCCGATCTTTATTTTGGATTTATTAAGCTTAATTCCGGTAACGGCGACAGGTGCGGAAGTCTCAACTTTGCTTGCGGGTGTTGTTTCTTTTGCCTTTGAATCCTCATTTTTCTCAGCTGAGGATTTTTCTGATTTCTCATCCTTCTTGGAAGTATCTTCGCTCACTTTAGGAGTATCTTCAGTTCCTTTGGGAGTGTCTGCATTTTCTTTAGGAGCATCTTCGTTTCCCTTAGGGGTATCTGTAGTTTCTTTAGGAGAATCCTCGTTTCCTTTAGGAGTGTCTTCATTTTGCTTAGGAGTATCTTCGCCTTCTTTGGGAGTGTCCTCTTTTTCATTGGGCTCTTGTGCCGGATCTTTTTCTTCTTCCTTAGTTCCTTCTTCAGCCTTGTCTTTGACTGACGTAAATTCAATGTGAGAAAGAGTACATATTTCCGTATTCCAGTAGGAGGTTGATGCAAGGCCTACTCCGAAGGTGAGCTTGTCAGCTTCTGAAATTGTCTTAAGTATTTTTTCATAGCTTGTTGTTGAGCCGTTGATGCTGCAATTAACAGGGTTGCCGCTTACGGTCATTTCTATCCCGTCGGTGCTTATGGTTACGACAACGTCGTATGGCTTTCCTGCTTCCATTTTTGTAATCATGTTATCAGCAGACTCACCGGGCTGGTTTATGTCCATCCATCCATCAGAGTTGTAGCACAGATAAGGATTGGTCTGCATGGATACCCTGCCTCCCGTGGAGGATTTGAAGAAGCTGAAAATGCCGTCCCATCCGTTTTTGGGTGATGTGGGATCAATGTTTATTGTATATTTCAGTATTACTTTTTTCAGATTCTTTCCGTGGAAAGGATTTT
This sequence comes from Butyrivibrio sp. AE3004, assembly GCF_000703165.1. Classification (NCBI taxonomy): domain Bacteria; kingdom Bacillati; phylum Bacillota; class Clostridia; order Lachnospirales; family Lachnospiraceae; genus Butyrivibrio; species Butyrivibrio sp. AE3004. The sequence continues at coordinate 2,738,186 of NZ_JNLQ01000002.1, read as the reverse complement.
CTTCTTCTGCAAGGAAACTGTTGGAGGTTAATTCCACTTTGTCTTTTGTGTAAGTAACTTCATCTGCTTCGGAGTTTTTGGGTTCGTCTTCCTTGGGTGTGCCTGATTCTTTTTCTGAAAGGTCAACTTTAGGGTCGATGGGATTGACTGTAAGTACAACGTTACTTATCGTGTTGTTTGCTGCGTCACTCCACCATGAACCTGATCCGAAATATAGTGTATCTGCGCTGTTATACAGCCATTTAAGTACATCTGTGTGGTCAGTAAGTGTTCCTGCACCGTTTTCTGTTTCAATAATAGCTTTGTCATAGCAAAGCTGGTTGTCTACATATACTTCAAAGTTAGTTGCGGTAAGGATAATGTCCACGTGAGCGGATTTACCTATGTAATCTTTTACAAGTGTATAATTATTCAGATTTGCATCGTACCATGAACCGCCTGCGTTGTAGCCAAGGTATGAACCTGAGGTGAAATACATTCTTCCGTTATCACCGCCGTTGCCCATAAATGAAAGAATTGCGCTGAGAGTGTTAATATTGCCGGTGCTCTTAGTGTCAAAGGAGATTTTTACACCACCTGAGAGATTTAATCCTGCAGAGCTGTTTTTATTAAACGGATTAGGTACTGATATTTTATTTACCAGGGCCGAACTTAAATCAATTTCTTCATCTTTGAAGTATTCTCCTACGATAAGGGAGTCGGTCTCGTTCTGTGAAAGAGGCTTGACTGTAATGGTATAGTTCTTTGAATAGCTGTAATTACCTTTGGCAATTGTCTGGGTCATTACTACATCTGTTGGTGTTGTAACCGGTGTGACTGTTCCGTCATCAGCAATAATGTCTTTGTTTTTGGATGTCCATGTTATCTGTGTATCGTAAAGACCTGTTGAAGGAAGGCTTATTGAACCAAAGGTTGATGAAGGTGCTCCGAATGTGCCGCTTGCAGCTGTCATGGCAACAGCGCCTTCGTCTGATATTTTCCCTGAACCCCAGATTGAAAGTCCGTCCTTTGATACTGCTGTGAAGGTCATTACAGGGATGTTTGAACCTGTGAGGTTCTGCGTCACAAATACTCCTTTGTATTCGGTTCCTTCAATGGTGATGGTGCAGTTTGAGCTGTTATCCGCAATTTTCCAGGTACCTGTTACTGCGCCTGTTATTGTACCATCAGGATTAAGGACAATATCTTCTGGTGTATTATATGCAAGATCTCCGTAGTTCATCTGAAAATCATGAGTGATAAGACCGTATTCACCGGCTATTTCATTTGTGTCATAGCCTGTGGCAGAGATGGTTTCACCTGCGTATTCGTAGGGGGCTGCAACAAGCCAGCCATCTTCGTTTACAAACATCTGGTGGACTCTTACTTCATGAGAAGCTGTTCCGTCGTTGAATTTTGTGTGGTAGATGAGGTAAATCTTGCCATCGTTGGCAGCTATGGCTGAGTTATGTCCCTGAGCTATTTCTGCTTTGCTCATGGAAGGCCATTGATAGTTGCCTACAATTTTTTCGCCGCGGTTGTTATTCTTATCTGTAGGGCTGTAGTTAAGTATGTATTTGTCAAATATGGCACTTGTTCCATTTTCGTCAACATAGGGGCCGTTCGGTGTCTTGCTTCTGAAGACTCTCATGTTGTAGCCGCCCTCGGGAGAGTAAAATCCGTAAGAAATGAACAGGTAGTAATAGTCACCTATATGCTCGATGTAGGGGCCTTCGCCTGATACATAGTAGCCACCTGCGATCTTTGTTCCAAAATACGGATCTGACAAAATTGATTTTCCGTAATCTTTTACTGATTCGTCTTTTTCGTAGCTTAGAGGATAGTTAACGGTATAATCTCTAAGACCTGTGTTCTCATCAAGCTCAAGTACATATATTCCGCCTGACCATGAGCCATATACCATCCAGAGCTTGCCGTCTTCATCATAGAAAACAGCCGGGTCGATGGCATGGGGCAGGTAATCTCCCCAGCTCTTATCTCTTATATGGTCGTAACGGGCGGGAAGTTCTTCGAGCTCTCCTGTTACAAATTCAAGATCGGTATTCTTGAAGCTTTTTGAGGAATCTGCTGTGGAAAAACCTGAAAAGACAACAGGTCCAACATAGTCATAGGGACCTTCTATATTATCAGATGTAAGAAGGACTATGGCTGAATTCCAGGTAGGTCCGTTTAAACTAAGGTACATGCACCATTTTCCAAGGCTTTCGTTATAGATTACATCGGGTGCCCACATATTACCTTTTACGGAGTTGCCGGAAATCCATTTGGCGATGTCGTAATTGGCAAATTTGTATTCTATGCCGTTTTCAGCTGTTATAGGTGCAGCATCATTGTCCTCAGGGGAAGATACTGCTAAAACATCAGATGTTTCAGGAGCCTTCGAATTATTGTTGACATCGTTTTCGGGTGCGGAACCGGAATTGGTATAAGCATCTTCGGCTGTTGAATCTAAATTGCTGTCAGTCTTTTTGGATGCATTATCGTAATTACCATCATCAGCTTTGGCAGTTGATTCAGTGCTTTTTGCATCATCCATGGCTGAAGACTTATTATCATCGGTGTTGGTGCCATTTTCAGCTGCTTCATTTTCAGTTGCATCTTTGCCTTTTGTATCTGAGCTTTTAGGCTCACCGGACTTATTTATCTCTGAGTTTTCAGACTCGTCGGATTTATTTACCTCTGAGATTTCGTTCTCACCTGATTCATTGATTTCAGAGCTATCTGCACTGCTTCCGGGTATAACATTTTCAGTTGCATTCTTGTTGTTTTCAGTATCCTCAATAGCTTCATTCTCAGAAACATCAATGTCAGAAAATTCATTCCCGTTAATTTCACTCCGCAAAACTATGCTGCCTGATATACTTTCAGCATTCTCTGAATTATTCTTTTCAGGAATTATGGTTATCTGCTCTGTCTTTATAGAGTTTAAACCTGGTACGTATTCACCTTCATTGTTGTTATGTTTAAACTCTTCATTGTAACTTTCTACGAAAATGCCGGATGATGGGTCATCGGTATAGATGGATGTCCAGTTCATCAGATCTGTTGATTTTGAAACTGCGAGATGTGAGCCGAACACGTAATAGGTTCCGGTATCAGAGTCATAAACAATGGATGGGTCATGAACACTGGTACGGTTGTAGGATGCATCTGCTGTTAGCTTAGATACTTGCTCGTCTGAGATAACAGTGGGTGCGTTTTCTGCCATAACTCTTAGCCCTGAATCAGGCATAATACCGGCGCCGGAAGCTGTTAATGTAACAGACATCAGCACGGTAAGAGCTCTTTTTAGGCGTTTGCCGGTTGCTTTTTTCATATTTTTTATACCCTCCTTAAATCTTTGCCAGACAAACGGTAACCCCCTCTGTAATAATATCCGTCAATCTGTATATAAATTGTAATGAAACGATATCATATTTGTGAATAATTGTCATTAATAATTTAATAAAAAGATGAAATAGTTTATAAGATAATAAAATATATTGTGAATAACACGCATAATAAGGTGTATATATACAGAAAAAATAGTAAATATGCATTGAAATTTATAATAATCTATAGTTGTTTAAATATTGACAAAATAAAAGAGCCATCACTGTAATATTAGTGATATGCTCCATACATTTTGTATTCTTGAAATTATAGGTTCTTGTGGGAATTTTCCTTATTTTGATCACAAGAAGTCATTATTATTTGAATTCTCAGTTTTTTGAAATGTAGTTACAGACCTTTATATTTTCTGGATAAATAAAACGAGAATCCTGCGAGTCCTGCGGTTTCTGTGAAGTGATAGATAACAGAGGTCCAGACAATGCCTATTTCCTTTCCCATAAAGAGGATGGTCTGCATCTGGAAAAGAGCAAATGCAAGCAGGAATAGAACGACGATTGTAAGGGACATGAGCTTTAGGTAATTGTCCTTTAGAAAGATTCCCGTTGTTACAACGCCGAGAAGAATAGCAGTCAGAATTTCCAGATATTTAAATCCGTGTGTCATATTATAGAAAAGGATAAACAGATTATGAGAGCTGTCCGGTGTGATGGCAAGCATGGCAGACAGAGTTCTGATGAAGCGCTTGTACATAATGGATGCAAACATATAGAGCATCTCCGAACCGATGAAGATTACGGTCCAGAGCTGTAGAAGTTTACTTATTGACGAAGCGGTGAGATCAGGAAGGTTACTGCTGTTATATTCTATCTGAAGAAGGCGCATGGCTTCTCTGTCTTCCTTGGGGATTTTTGAGATATCGCGATTGAGGAGTGTCCATGCATGATAAAAAATAGCAGCTGTTCCGATTATATTTACTATGGAACCTGCTATCTGGATCATCCAGTAGGAACTATCCATCATATCGGGCGATATTGATGAGACCTCCCGCATGAAAAAGCGGAACAGGGAGATAAAAAAAGTCACAAGTATCTTGAGCATCGCTACAAGCAAAATTGATTTTGAAAGATAGTGGCGTGTTTTATTAAGATACATACATGATTTCCCCCATTTAAATTAATCATAGTCAGCAAAGTGGTGTTTATCAAGTAGAAAAATTATGTAAACAACAATATGATTTTTTGATATAATAAAGGGTCTGAATTGCGATTATTCAATTGCATTCGGAATTATTATTGAATTTGTGGGAGGTTTTTATTTTGGGACACGAACATCGCAGTTCATTTTCCGGAAAAATCGGATTTGTCCTTGCTGCTGCAGGAGCATCGGTAGGACTTGGTAACATTTGGAGATTTCCATATCTCTGTGCAAAGTATGGTGGAGGAATGTTCCTTCTGGTGTATATTCTTTTGGCTCTTACCTTTGGATATACGATGATCATTGCTGAGACAGCGATTGGTCGCACCACTAAGAAGAGCCCTGTGGGTGCTTTCAGAAATCTTGGTCAGACTAATGCCATGAGGCTTGGCGGATGGATTAATGCAATTATTCCCATGCTGATTGTTCCATATTATTCGGTTATCGGTGGATGGGTTTGTAAATATCTGTTTGAATATTTCAGAAGTGATGTAAATGAAATAGCAGATGCTTCATTCTTTACAGGATTTATAACAGATGGTTTTGCATCAGAAATCTGGTTTATCATTTTTACTGTTATGGTACTTGCTGTAATCTTTATGGGAGTACAAAACGGTATTGAGAAGGTTTCTAAATTCATGATGCCGATACTGGTTGTGCTGGCTATTATCATCTGCATTTATTCAGTAACACGCCCCGGTGCACTTGCCGGAGTTAAGTATATGCTTGTTCCTGATTTTAAGCACTTTTCATGGATGACAGTTGTTTCAGCAATGGGGCAGATGTTCTACTCATTATCAATTGCTATGGGTATTTTAATAACGTTTGGTTCTTATGTTAAAAGGGAAGTAAGCATTGAAAATTCAACAAAACAGGTGGAATTTTTTGATACAGCCATCGCTATACTTGCGAGTCTTATGATAATTCCTGCTGTCTTTGCTTTTTCAAACGGAGATCCAAAGACGCTTAACGCAGGTCCTTCACTTATGTTCATTACCATGCCTCAGATTTTTGCAAGCATGGGATTTGGAAGAGTGATCGGTATTTTGTTCTTCGCACTGGTTTTGTTCGCTGCACTTACAAGTGCAATTGCTCTTACTGAGAGTGCGGTTTCAACCTTTGCTGATGAGTTTAAGTGGAGCAGAAGGAGAGGAACGGTTATCATGGGAGTTATCATGATAATCCTTGGAAGTCTTTCATCTCTTGGAAACGGACCGCTTTCGAATGTGACTATATTCAAGATGCAGTTCCTTGATTTCTTCGATTTCCTTACCAATTCAGTAATGATGCCTATAGCAGCATTTGCTACATGCATCCTTGTTGTTTACCATATGGGAGTTGAGAAGATTGAAGAGGAAGTTATGCTTGATGGGCATCCTTTCGGAAGGAGAATTATTTTCGGATTTATGATCCGTTACCTTTGCCCGCTGTTTGTTATCATTATTCTGTTCAGCTCCGTGGCATCAGTTTTGGGACTTATCAGTTTCTGATATTAATAGTGGAATTTTAATCTTTTAATACAAATATAAGCATGCTATAATCATTAGGGCTTCAAGGGCATAACCCTTTGGAGCCATTTTTTTAGCAAAACCAATTAACGAGGAATTATCAGAGTTAATGGAGTTTGTTGATTATGTGCATTTAATAGGAGGAGAATGAAATGGGAGAAAAAGGTAAGGCGATTTATGATGCGTCCACGCTTGGCCCTCGTAAGATGGCGATTCTGGGACTGCAGCACATGTTTGCGATGTTTGGTGCAACAATTCTTGTGCCGATATTGGTAAACAGCTATTTTCACGGGGAGGGCCTTTCAGTTCAGGTAACTCTGTTCTTTGCAGGTATTGGTACGATTTTGTTCCATTTGTTTGCAAAGATGAAGGTTCCTGCATTTCTGGGTTCATCCTTTGCGTTCCTTGGCGGATTTGCAACAGTAGCAGAGCTTAAGGCCGGTAAGTTTGCTGACATGACTTATGGAGAAAAGCTTCCCTACGCTTGCGGAGGCATAGTGGTTGCGGGTCTTCTGTACCTGGTTCTTTCATTATTTATAAAACTGGTTGGTGTAAAGAAGGTAATGCACTTTTTGCCGCCTGTTGTAACAGGTCCTATCATTATCTGCATCGGGCTTTCACTTGCACCTTCAGCAGTCAGCAATGCATCTGTTAATCCGTTCCTTGCTATAATTGCCCTTGCTGTTGTAATCATTTTCAACATCTGGGGTAAGGGAATGTGGAAAATCATTCCTATTCTTATGGGTGTTGTGATCTCTTATGTGGTAGCGCTGGTTATGCATCTTGCAGGTTTTACAAATGTGGATGGAAGTGCGATCCTGAACTTTGAGCCTATTGCCCAAGCAAGCTGGGTAGGACTTCCGCCTTTTGTGATCGCAAAGTTTGATCTTACAGCTATTCTCGTAATGGCACCTATCGCACTTGCTACCATGATGGAGCATGTTGGTGACATTTCAGCAATTTCAGCAACTACCGGCAATAACTTCCTTGAAGATCCGGGCCTTCACAGAACTCTTTGGGGTGACGGCCTTGCAACAGCACTTGCGGGAATGTTCGGCGGACCTGCTAACACGACCTACGGAGAAAATACAGGTGTTCTTGAGTTATCAAAAGTATATGACCCCAAGGTGGTAAGACTTGCAGCGGTTTATGCTATTGTTATCAGCTTCATTCCCAAGATTACCGATGTTATCGGAACAATGCCGACAGCTATAATCGGTGGAATAAGCTTTGTGCTTTACGGAATGATCTCAGCAATCGGTGTAAGAAACGTAGTTGAGAACAAGGTTGATTTCACAAAGTCAAGAAATCTTATCGTTGCAGCAGTTATACTTGTAACAGGACTTGGCTTCTCAGACGGACTTACATTCACAGTGGGAGCTACTTCAATAACACTTACTTCTCTTGCACTTGCAGCTATTTTCGGTATAGCGCTCAATGCTATTCTTCCCGGAAATGATTACAATTTCGGTGAGAACTATAAAGGCGATATCAACCGCGGAGTAAGCTTCAATAACGTTGATGACGAAGAAAAGAGAGCTTAAAAACGGAATATTAAACTTTTATAAACAAGATTATGATGACACCGTGTATGCTATTATTAGCATATACGGTGTTTTTTTTAAGTAATCACTTAGCGAGGTTTTTCACGAGCTTAGTGTACTACTTAGTTCTGGCGAGCGAATGCGAGAGCAGAACTACCATATCGCTTAGCGAGAAAAACTACATTACAAAAAAGGAGGCCATATGCTTAAGGATTTTGTTGTAAGTGAGATACCGGATGAGGAAGAACTGAAAGCAAAGTTGAAGGAAGAGCGTGCCAGGCTTTTTAATTCTCAGATGAAGATTAAAGAAGCCGGTCTTCCGGTTATGGTTCTCTTCGAAGGCTGGAATGCTGCAGGAAAAGGCGCAGTTATCGGTAAAGTCATAAGGAATATTGACCCCAGATTTTTCAAGGTGGCAACACTTGATCAGGAGCCAAGCGACGAAGATAAGAGATATCCTTTCCTTTACAGATATATTAAGGAAATTCCGGAGGCGGGTAAGTTCAGGTTTTTTGATACCTGTTGGATGGAAGAGATAATGGATGGGGTTCTTCAGGGAAAAATTGATGAAGAAACCTATGTGAACAGGGTGAAGTCTATAAATGTAATTGAGAGGCAGCTTTGCGACAATGGGTACCTTGTGGTGAAGTTTTTCATGAATATATCCAAGAAGGAGCAGAAGGAGCGCCTTGAAAGCCTCCTTAGCAGCAAGGATACCAGCTGGCGCGTTACGGATGCTGATATTAAGCAGAATAAGAAGTATGATGATATTCGTGAAGTCTATGACAGATACTTAAATGACACCAACCAGTCAAGGGCACCCTGGTATATTATAGATGCGAGAGATAAAAAGTATGCAGAACTTCAGGTATTGCAGTACCTTAATCAGGGCATAGATACTGCTTTAAAGAACCATTCGCTAAATGTCCCTATTTTGCAGAATACTTTTCCTATGGAAAAATTGCCGAAGCTTTCGGATATTACGCTAAGCGACAAGTTCCTTACGGATGAGGAGTATAAGATTCAGCTTAAGGCTCTTCAGAAGGAACTCAGGGAGCTTGGTAAGAAGGTTTACAGAAAGAAGATTCCTGTTATTATCGCCTATGAGGGCTGGGATGCTGCAGGAAAGGGCGGAAACATAAAGAGGGTAACAGCGGCTCTTGATCCGAGAGATTACGTGGTTGAGCCTATCGCAAGCCCTGAGCCGCATGAGAAGGCAAGGCATTATCTTTGGAGATTCTGGACAAGGCTTCCTAAGACCGGTCATATTACTATTTTTGACAGAACCTGGTACGGTCGTGTAATGGTTGAGCGCCTTGAGGGGTTCTGTTCTGAAAATGACTGGCAGAGAGCCTACAATGAGATAAATGAATTCGAGAAGGAGCTTTCCGACTGGGGAGCAGTAATTATAAAGTTCTGGGTTCAGATTGATAAGGATACGCAGTTGTCACGTTTTACAGACAGGCAAAATACTCCGGAGAAGCAGTGGAAGATTAACGATGAAGACTGGAGAAACCGGGAGAAGTGGGATCAATATGAGGTCGCAATTGATGAAATGATTGCCAAGACCAGCACTACTTTTGCTCCATGGCATGTGCTTGAGTCTGTTGACAAGAAGTATGCCAGAATTAAAGCATTGCAGATTGTTATAGAAGAGATAAAGAAGGCATTAAAATAGCCCGTTACGGTCCGCAGCCTCTTAGAGGTTGCGGACCGTTTCAGGCTAATGGAAAGGCGTTTTAATTGCTTATTGCACTTTTTTGAAGTGCCTGCTCTCTATATTCCTTGGGAGTAACTCCCGTCTTTTTCTTGAAGATACAGTTAAAATAGCTCTGTGAGCTGAAGTTTAAGAGTGTACTTATTTCAAGATATGAAAGCTCAGTGTTTGATAACAGATGCTTAGCTTCACTTACTCTTAGATCCTGCATGAAATCAGTGATGGAAGAGCCTGTTTCCTTATTGAACAGTGCAGAAAGATATTTCGCTGAAATGTGAAGCTCCTTTGCAAGTTCGTCAAGGCTTATCTTATCGGGCAGACGCTCGATTATGCGCTGGATGCATTTGTTGGTCATGGGTGAATACGAATCACTTGTATATTTGTTCATATCATGTGTGTTGCGGGCGTATTCGATAGCACATCTTTCCACAATCCGTGATATGTTTTCATAGCTTTTTGCATTAATTAGCTTTGCTGAAAATTTCTGAAAGCGGCTGTAACAGGAGACGCTATCATTGCCGCTTTCATGGGATGCGATCCTTGCCAGGGTAAGGAGTTCTGCTGCTCTTACCTTGCAGGCCTGTACCGAGGCTTTGTTGGGAAACAATACTTCAGAGGCATGCTCGTCCTTGAACATGGAATACAACTGATATGTATTTCCATTGGAAACATATACCTGGAAAAGGTCCTCGAGTCTGCAGATTTCAGCAATATCGGAGATGTCGATCTTGTCTGCATCTACCGCATCGTTATCGAATTCATTGGTATCCTGTGAATATTTTTCGATGACAGCAGAAATGCTCTCTGTTTCAAAGGTAGGCGGAGCCACTTCTATTACCTGTTTTAGGAAATTGGTTATCTCCAGCTTAAAATCCTCAACATCCATCACGGGAAGAGCGCGAGATAATATACGTTTTTGCTCTGCAAACAGATTACCGCTGAAATTGAGCTCGGGCCATACTTTTTCCGTGGGATTGATCGTAAGAACCGGGCCGATAATCATTGTATATGCATTATGTTTGCCGGTTGCATATGAAAATTCGAAGTACATTACATAAGGATTGTCCAGATTCAGATGATAACCTTCTATAGAATGTGCAAGCAAAAAATTCCTCGCAAGAGGGCGCACACACTCAAAAAGGTTCAGAATTGCAGCAGTAGAAAAGTTGGTAAAAGCTACATCAAGATTCTGGTCGAAAAACCAGATGGGAATCTTCTTTTCCTGATAATAACTCTCCAACCTCCATTTCACCAAAGATGTGTTTGTCTGCATAAAAAATCTACCTTGTCCCCTCAAAACGTCCCAAACGCTCCCAAATCATTCATAAATTAGTAAGAAAAATACCAATAAAAGTTTACATTAATATGAAAGAAAAAACAAATTAATTGAGCAATTTTTGTGAACAACGCAAGTTTTCATTGTTAAAAGTGACACAATATATCTAGTTAAATTACGATTAAATGTGAAAAGTGAACAAAAGTGGATATTTTTTTATGGATGTGGAATTTTTGATATAAACAATTATGAACATTTTATTAAAATTCTATTATCAAATTATGAGTTACAACTCAAACGACAAAACGAAAGGGAGGTAAGTTATGAAAAAGAACTTACAGAAGGTAATGTCACTTCTGTGCGTATCCGCATTATCACTTTCCATGCTTGCAGGATGTGGCGACGGATCAAACAGTGGTACAACAACAGAGGCTCCGGCAGCAACAGAGGAAACTTCTACAACAGAAGAAGCTCCTGCAGCTGAGGAGAAAACAGAAGAAGCAGCTGAAGAAACTACAGAAGAGGCTGCTGAAGAAGAGACAACTGAGGAAGCAACTGAAGATACAGCTGCTGCAGACGGTGAATCAACACCCAGAAACGAGACTCTTTACGAGGCTGGTCAGCAGTGGGGAACAATCAATGACTGGAATCCTATGTCAGCAAACTCAAACAACGGTCTTGCACTTTCAGCTAATGAATCTGCCCGTGAACTTGTTTATGAGACACTTTTCATGTTCAACGCTCTTGACGGTAAGCTCTATCCCCTTCTTGGATCAGAGTACGAATGGAATGATGATCAGACAGAACTTACAGTAAAGCTTAATACTGACGCAAAGTGGAGCGATGGTTCTGCTTTTACAGCTGAAGATGTAGCGTACACATATGATACACATGTTAAGTATCAGTCTTCACAGGGTGCTGACTTCTCTACATACATCGATTCAGTAGAAGCTGTAGATGATGCAACAGTACTTATCAAGGCTAAGGTTGAAGGCGGCAAGGCTATTAACCCTCTTAAGGTTACATCAATGCTGAACACAATGTACATGATGCAGAAAGCTTATCTGCAGACTGTAGAAGAGAGAAACGGCGAGGATGCTGATAAGGTTAAGCAGGATACAATGGAAGATCTTGTACATACAGGTCCTTATGCTCCTTATATCTCTAACGATCAGAAGGCTGTTCTTCAGAGAGATGATAATTATTGGGGACAGGCATCTTCAATGTGGGGCAAACTTCCAGTTCCGAAGTATATCGCTCATACAATTTATAAGGACAATGCAGCCGGACAGGTTGCTCTTTCACAGGGCGAAGTTGACGTATGTCAGCAGTTCATCACAGATGTTCAGAACCTTTGGTTAGAGGATCAGCTTCCGATTTCCACATGGCTCGATGATGCACCTTATGGCGCATGCGAAGTAATGCCTTCAATGTTCTTCAACACAGAGAGAGAAGGACTTGACCAGAAAGAAGTTCGTCGTGCAATTGCTATGGCAGTTGACTATGAGCAGATCATTGCATCCGCTATGTCAGGCCAGTCACCTACATTTGACGAGTATCCGAGATCAGTTGTAGGACCTACAGACGGCGAGAGAAAATATGTAGATTTCGATGCTATTGCAGATCTTCAGTGGAAGAACGCAGACGTTGACGGCGCTAATGCACTTCTTGACGAAGCAGGTATCAAGGATACTGATGGAGATGGAATCCGTGAGTACAACGGCAAGAACCTTTCCTTCAAGGCTGAGTGCCCTACAGGATGGTCAGACTGGAACGCTTCAATGGAAATCGTTGCAGCAGCAGGTGAGAAGATTGGTATTGATATCCAGACATACTTCCCTGAAGCTTCTTCATTCTATGATGATATGACAACCTGCAACTTCGATATCTGCATGTGGTCAACACCCGGCGCAGGTGTTATGAACCCTTACTCAAAGGGAATGTTCTACTTCTCAGAAGAGTATGCAAAGCTTGCATCTAACTGGAGTGGTAACTTTGGTCACTACATGAACGATGACGCTGAGAAGATCCTCGAAGCTTTACCGGCTGAGACAGACGAAGCTAAGCTTAAAGAGTACTACACAGAGCTTTCAAGAATCCTTCTTGATGAGTGCCCTGCAGTTGCTCTTATGTATCGTCCTACACTGTTCTACGCAGTTAACGAGTCTGTATGGACAAACTATCCTGCAGCTGATGACGGAAGAAATATTCCTCCGACAGACTGCACAGATGGTTATGGTATTGCAGCTCTTTACGAGCTTGAGCTTGTTGAATAATAAGCAGATTTTTAATAAGTAATTTAAAGTGTTGGGGGCTGCCGTTATTGGCAAAATCGCCGATAAAGGCGAGCTGTCAGGAACGACAGCCCCTTTTGCGCTTTAAAATAGGGTGAAAACAACATAAAAGTAGTAGTTAACCGGCGCAAATTTGCAGAAGGGAGGTATTTCAAATTGAAAGGCTATAAAAAATATTACGGTCAGAAACTGTTCTGGTATTTTCTGACTCTGATCTTTGCCGTAATCCTCAACTTCATTCTGCCGCGTCTGATGCCAGGAAATCCTGTTTCCGCTATAGCATCAAAGGCAGTAAGTGGTATGACGGATTCAACGGCTATCCAGAAGGTTTTAAATGATTATGCTACAAAATTCGGTATCAATGAGCCGATGTACAAACAGTTCTTCATGTGGCTTGGAAACGCGCTTAAGGGTGACTTCGGTGTTTCCTTCAGCCAGTATCCCAGACCTGTTTCCGATATAATCGCAAATGCTGTATGGTGGACAGTTTGCTTACAGCTTCCCGCAATTATTGTTGGATGGATCCTCGGAAACATTCTCGGAGCGATTGCCGCTTATATCAAAGGTGCTTTTGATAAGGTAATCCTTCCTATCTTCCTCTTTATTGGAAATATCCCGGCATTCGGTATGGCAACAGTTCTTCTTTATCTGTTTGCAATTAAACTTAAGATTGCTCCTTCCTCAGGTGGTTACGGATATGATCTTATCCCGAATATGAGCTGGACATTTATGAAATCGATTATCGCGCACTACCAGCTTCCTTTCTGGTCAATCGTTCTTATCACGATCGGCGGTCAGGCGATCGGTATGCGATCAATGTCAATATATGAGTTAAATGCGGATTACGTAAAATACTCAAGATTCCTTGGTATCAAGGACAGTAAGATTGTAGGCTATGTGTTCAGAAACGCGATGCTTCCTCAGATCACAGGTCTTGCACTTTCACTCGGAACAATGATGGGTGGTGCTCTTGTTGCAGAGATGGTATTCTCCTATCCCGGACTTGGCATGACACTTCTTTCAGCTGTAAACGGTCAGGATTATCCGCTGCTTTCAGCTTGTACACTAATCATCACAATCATGGTACTTATCGCCAACCTTGCGGTCGAACTCCTCTACGGTGTTATCGATCCTCGAGTTAAGGCTAACCAGCAGGATTAAGGAGGGAATGAAAAATGAAAAATACAATAAAACAAGTTTTCCATTCCGGAAAATTCCTGTTAGGCTTCTTTATATTTATGTTCATACTGCTTACAGTTCTGATCTATCCAATATTTGTAACTGCTGATCCGCTGCAGATGATAGGTCAGGGTAACTTCTTTAAACCGGGTACCTACGTATCGGTTGAGGAGGCAGCACTTGAAAAAACCTATACATTGCAGGTACCAAAGCAGTTTTCAAAGCTTGAGATGGTACTCGATGTAGACACAAGAGCAAGTATTCAGGATTTCCTTATCAAGCAGGCAGGCGTTGCAGAGTCGGAAATTGATGTAACAAATGCTGAGTCACTTGTAGAACAGTGGAAAGCAAATTATGACCCGAATACAAAGTATAAGGGACTTACAACAGCTAAGAGAAAAGCACTCAGAAGATTAGACAGCCAGATTACAGCTGCAATGAAGGATTCGGGTGTCATCATAGCTGAAAAGGATGAAGAGGGTAATCTTCAGCAGAGCAAGGTTATTAAGGATACAGATTATATAAATATGAAGGATGTATCCACAAAGACCTTCCTGCTCGGAACAGATAACTTTGGTCGTGACGTTCTTACAGAGCTTGTTGCAGCTACAAAGTCTTCCTTAAAGATTGGTCTTCTCGCAGGACTTATCGCTACTGCAATTGGTCTTTTACTTGGACTTCTTGCAGGATATATGGGCGGACTTGCTGATAATATTATCATTTTCATCACAAACCTGTTTACGGTTATTCCTTCCTTCGTAATCCTGATCCTCATTTCCTATTCAGTAGGTGATAAGGCAAGAGGTATTGCAATGGTTGGTATAATCATCGGTATTACATCATGGCCCTGGACAACACGTTCAGTTCGTTCACAGGTAATATCACTTAGAAACCGCGATCACGTTAACCTGTCAAAGCTTTCAGGTCACAGCATGTTCAGGATCATCTTTACAGATATCCTTCCTTACATTGCATCCTATGTTGTTATGGCTATGATCCTTCAGATTTCCTCAGGAATTC